>JAJYIV010000031.1 GCA_021789915.1 bacterium
CCGATCATGCGGGTTGGGCTTTCACGCGAATCCGGCCGACGAATTCCCCGCGATCCTGCGGAATAGGTTCTCCATCCGCAGCCAAGCTTTCGCAATATAGGCGAATCGCATCCTCGGCCATGCGTTTCGCCTCGTCGAGCGTCGCGCCTTGGGTCACGCAGCCCGGCAGCGCCGGGACGGAAACGGCATAACCGCCTTCCTCGGAAGGCTGGAACACGACGGTGAAATCGTAAATGCGGTCCGTTGCCATACTAATTCACTGTAGACAAAAACGGCGGACAAGACAATGCACTTCAAATCTCCTCGCGCTTCTCGCGCAGGTACGAAATCCAGCTCTCGATCACGCGGATGGCCGCCTTGAACGGCGCTTCGATGATGAAATCGAGGAAGAACAGGAAGACGTTGATGCGCGGCGCGCGCAGGGCGATCCAGCGGCCCGCCCGGACGATCGGCAGGAACAGCAGGTCGCCGAGGAAGCCGAGGAACGGACTGCCTGTCTCCACGATGACCAGCTCGCGGCGGCCGTTGCGGATCTTCAGGCCGAAGAACGTCACCAGCGACAGGAAGAACAGGAACAGGATGATGGAGAAGACGTTGAAGTGCAGCGCGTGCAGGAACCAGCTGATCGCGCCGACCGTCACGAGGAACATGATGCCGTACAGGGTCCGGAAGGCGACGGACAGGCCTCCGTTCGAGCGCCCGGGGCGCAGCGTCACGGCGAAATCCTTTCCGGTCCCGAGGATGGCGTGCGTCTCCTCCAGGATTTTCCTGTTGTTCTTCTGCTCGGGAATACCCACCGTCAGTCCCAGCACGGACAGCAACAGCGGATGGAAGAGGATATTGACGAGGAGCGGCCGGTCGTCGCTGGATTTCAGGATGAACTGCTCGTACGGCAATTCCAGGACGAGCGCAAGCACGGATTTCGTGAACAGCAGGAAAAGCGCGGCGCGCACGACGCTGCGGCCCAGGCGCTTGCGGAAACGGTCGTAACGGCTTTCCGCGGCCTTGACGACGGCCGCGTCGAGCGCGCCCGCGTCTCCAGACGCAAGCGCCGCGGCGAAGGCGGCCGGATCGTCCTGGGCCACGTCGCGCAGCAGGTGGAAGACGACGGCATGGCGGCGCACCAGGCGGTACACGGCGTCGGCCGCCGGATGGCGCAGCTGGCGCTCGATGGCTTCCGCCACGGCCGGCAGCCGGGCGGAGATGTCGGACACCAGGGCGTCGCCCGCCGCCGCGGTCGGCCAGGCGGGATAATAGAGCGTGAACACGCGGAAGCGCAGCGTGGCGATGTTGGAGCGCAGCACGGAGCGGTGGACCGCGACATACAGCTGCAGGTCGCGGTCTTCCTCCTTGACCGCGGGGTTGGCCCAGACCATGCGCTGCTTCAGGGCGCGGTAGGCCAGGCCCGCCTCCGCCTCGTCGACGTAGGGCGGCGCCAGGGTGTACTCGACCTCCGTGGACATCACGTCCAGCAGCCAGTCGTACAGAAACCCCGCCTCCCGCCCCCCGGCGGCGGCGCGCGCGAACAGCGGCCGGTACTTTTCAAAGACGGCGGCGACGACGCCGACGGTCGATTCCGGAATTTTCTTGTTGGGAAGGTACCGCGCCCAGATCAGCTCCCGCAGCACGTCGGCCGCGAGCGGCCGGGAGGCCTCGTCCTGGATGCGGCGCATCAGGATGCGCCGGATGGCGTTGCGGCGCATCAGGTGCTCCTCGTCGTATTCCAGGGTATTGCGGATCGCCTCATAGGCGGACGCCGCCGCCGACACCGTGTCGTTGACGGTGATGACCTCCCCTTCCGGAACGGCGGGAGGGCGGGCAGCGACGCGGATGGCGGCGAGCAGGCTGTCGAAGGGGGTGGACATAGGGGGGGAACGTAGAAGGCGTAGAACGTAGAAGTCGTAGAAGACGAAGAAGTGACTCAGCACTTTCTCCGCGTTCCCACGCTTTCTACGTTCTACGAGCCCGGCCGCAGGCCGGGCGATTCTACACGATCAGCGGCAGATTCGGCAGCGGGCTCTTGCGCCCGAGCACCAAATCCTCGATGCGGTACGTGCCGTGGGTCGGCGCCTCAATATAGCCGTTCCACGCCATGCGCGCCACGCCGCCCGAATCGATCCAGTCGAACAGCCACTCGCTCGCATAGCGCGGATCGCCCTGCGGCACGCCGCCGCCGACGTATTGCAGCCAGACGCGGTTGAACTTTTCCTGCGATCCGATGGGCGGGGCGATGATGATGGGCAATCCGACGCCGGTATAGAACGACAGTTCGCTTGGCTTCGTCCAGAGGATGTCCGTCGTCTCGAGCAGGCGGTTGAAGCCGGAAAAGTACGCGGGGCGGGATTCGAAGAGCGGGATGAGCAGGCTTTCGCCCAAGGCGTCGTGCAGATGCAAATCCTCCGCGGCGCGCCGGTAATAGGCGGCCACGTCCTGCCGCGTGCCCGAGGAAAGGACGAAGCGCAGCTCGCGGCGCGCGATCTTGTGGCGCAATCCGCGCATGATTTCCACGCCCAGGCGGCGCTGGGCCCCGGCTCCGCCGACGCTGTACATCATCGTCAGCGGGTGGCGGTCCTTGGGCGGCGAACAGTATTCCCTTCCGAGCTCGTGGCCGATCGTCTCGGCATAGCGCGTCATGAAAATGCCCTCCGGATCCAGGTTGCAGATGCGGGCCATGAGCTGGCGTTTGGCGAACACGGCCTGTTCCCCGCCGACCAGCTCCTTCGGCAGCGGGAAGCCCGTCAGGATTATGCGCTCCTCCTGCACCCCGTACAGCTTGAGGCGCTCGACCACGCGGCCGTTGGAGGCGATGTAGGTGATGCGGCTACGCTTGGGGTCGAGCGGCGCCCAGGCGCGCGAGACGTCGGCGTCCGTCGTGATGCAGTAGATGTCGCCGGGATAATCATGCACGTCGGCGAAGAACGCCACGGTGAAAAACGTGGTCACGAGCGGCAGCGGATGGCGGGCCAGCTGCTCGATGAGGTGGCGGCCGAATCCGCGGTTGATGGAATCGTAGATGGCGCGGACCTGGATGATGGGACGGGACAGGTCGCGGCGCGGGTAGAATTCCGGGATGCGCTGCAAATCGTCCATCATCCCGAACAGCGCCGACCCGATCACCGGCACCGGCTTCAGGCGCGAGATGAGCTCGTACAGGATGCGCGTGCGGCGCCACCATCCGCGATCCGACGCCGGAATGCCCGGATAATCGTTGGCGGTAACGACCTCGCCGCCGGCCAAATCCCGCAACGCGAACGCCGCGCGGCTGTGGCCATACCCCATGTTCACGTCCACCACCCAGGCGCGGCGGGAACGGCCGTCATGCGCATGCGGCACCGGCTCGGACATAGCGGGAAAAAGTTCGGCTCCTTTAAACCTTTTCAGAAAAAGGCCCGGTCCGGCGCGGACCGGATCAGCTCAAAGGCCTCGTCCGCCGAATCGACCAGACGGTAAATCGACGTGTCCTCGGGAGAGATCGTCTTGTACTGCCGGCCCATCGTCTTTTCGATCCACGCCAAGAGCGGCGACCAGAAGTCCTTGCCGACCAGAATGATGGGAATGCGCTGCATCTTTTCCGTCTGGATGAGGTTGGTCAGCTCCGCCATCTCGTCCAGCGTTCCGAGACCGCCCGGAAAATACACGTAGGCCATGCTGGCGGCGGCCAGCATCACTTTGCGCGTGAAGAAATAATGGAAGCCGCGGCTGTGCCGGACATACGGATTGATGCGCTGCTCGTGCGGCAGCTCGATGTTGAGGCCCAGGGACGGCGCCCCCGCCTCGTAGGCGCCGCGGTTGGCCGCTTCCATGATGCCGGGACCGCCGCCGGTGATGACGGTGAAACCCCCCTTGCCCAGTTTGTGCGCCAGACGGCGGGCTTCTTCATACCATGGGTGGTCCGGCTGGAAGCGGGTCGAGCCGAAGATGGAAACGGATTTCCCCGCGTGCGAAAGGAATTCAAACCCCTCGACGAATTCCGCCATGATGCGGAAGACGCGCCACGTGATGTCCGACAGCTTGGTCGGCAGATCGGGCGAATAGCCGTTGTGGCGCTCTTCCTCCGACAGCGGCACGCGGATGCTCGCCGCGGACGGCAAGGGGGCGCGGGAAGACGCGGCGGAAGATGGGTTCGCCATAGGCGTCCATCATACCATTTTTTCCGCGGTCCGTCGTCGCGCGACTCCCCCGCGCCCTTCCCCCAGCCACCGGCACAGGTACTCCGTCGCCACGACGTCGTCCTCATTGTAATCGACGATGTCGCGCAGCACGGCGCGGTCGCCCGTCTCCAGCCACTGCTCGTACCAGAACACGCTCTGCGCGCCGCCCGCCTTGGCGTGCCGCCAGTGGTAATTGAGGAATTTCGACTTGGCGATGTCCTTGATCGAATAGAAATACAGCGGGAAGACGACGGATTTCTTCACGACGGCGAAGAGGTCGACGTAGCGCGACGCGAAGCGCCGGAACGAAGGCCGGTCTTCGATCTCCTTCGCCAAACGGAGCGTGCGCGCGCGTTCGTAGTCCGCGAAATGATACACGACGAACGACGGCGGGTCGGGCAACAGGTCCGTCCAGTCGAGGAACTCCTTCCACATCCGGTCCTGATCCTCCGGCCGTTCGGCCAGGAAATAGAGGTAATAGCCCTCCGCACCCTGATCGCGCATCTGCCCGATCTTCGCGTAGCGGCGCTCCGGATCGCCCGTGATCCAGAAGCCGAACAGGTACTCGAGATCCAGCAGCGGATCGCCCTCGATGTCAAAATGGATCTTGAGAGGCGCGTCCGGCAGATCCGGCGCGGCGCGCCAGATGACGCTCCCGTCCCGCAGCGACCGCGCCTGGAGCTTCAGCCGCTCGAGCGTGGGCGGCGGGGCGTACGGGATCTCCGGCATCCGCGCCGCATCCATGAGCGCCGCGTCGCGCACCGTGCGCACGCCCGCCGCGCGCAGGGCCGAAAGCGCGCGCGGGTCGGCGCCGTAGAGCAGCGCCACGTCCTGCGCCTCCTCGGCCGCGCGCACGCACTCCTTGAACCACGGCGACTGCTTGCACTTGCTGGTGAGACGCAGCGGCGGCTTCTCGCCCTGCACGATGCCGGCCACCGTGCGCGCCGTCGCGCGGCATTTCGCGAGCAGGCGCGGCTCGAGCGCCAGCGGCAGGCGCTCGCTGTCGACATTGATGATCGACGCCGCATGCGGCCGCACGCCCTGGACGCGCTGCAGCACCAGCGCGTAGAAGGCGAGCTGCAGCGCCTGCGTGTCGTGGATGGTGTGCGACGACTTGATGTCGCACGGCGCGTACATCCAGTCGCCGAAGGACGAACGGCCCGGCTTGCGCTCCAGCAAGTCGGGGCGCCCGCGCCAAAGCGCGCCTTCGATCTCCGCTTCGATCACGCCCTGGTAGATGCGCGGCGCGCCCTGCGCCATCAGCGCGCGCGTCTGCGCCGCCGCCGTTTCCATGTCGATGGTGAGCACCGCCTGCACGTCCAGGCCCTTGAGGTATTCCTGCTCGCGGACGACGCCCTGCTCCAAAAGTTTTCGCGCCAGCTCCGGCATATCCCCCTTGCGCGCCGGGTCACCGTAGCGGTCGTACCACAACCAGTGCGGGCAGGCCGCGTACTGGTAGAACATCGAAGGAGTGATGACGGGGAGGGACATGGGAAAGCCTTTAGCCTTTAGCCGTTAGGAGAGAATAAGGCCAAATCATCCTAACAGCTAAAAGCCAAAGGCTAAAGGCTAAACAAAAATCCGTCGCTGCTGTCAGCGACGGGAGGCAGCGACGTCCTGAGGCCAACAGGCCGAAGGACCTCGCGGCGAGACGGACGGGGCGAAGCGGGGAACCGCGCTAGGCCGCGCGGGGGATAAACAGATCGGCCGTGCCGCCAAGCCCGTACCGGCGAGTGAGCGCCACCAGCTTGGCCCGCTGGCTGTCATCGACCTCCTCGGAGAGGGAGCGCGCGATGGCACGGATGGCCACGGTGAGGCCCGACCTTTTGGCCTTGATCGGCGACGCCCGGTGGATGGCCAGCGCGTTCGCGAAGACGCGCTGTTGGAGCTCGACCGATGGCGCGGGCGCGTCGGTCTGCAGAAGGGCGGCGAGCGTGCTCGCGGCCAAGCCGTGCTCCCCCTCGAGCGTGAAACGCTCGACGGCGGCCACGGTCGGCGCCACGGGCGCGACGGCGACGCCCTTGCGCGGCTTGGGCGGCGGGGCGTTGTCGCCCGGACGGAAGCCGTAGTAAGGGGGCCTCTTGCTGCGGTTCACCTGTGTACGGTTCGTGCTCTGCGTGCTCATCAGCACTCCTTGTTGCGTCCACGCGTGGACGGCTCGTCCGACGGGACAAGCGTCGCGACTATACGCGAAAACGCCGCGGGCGTCAAGGCACCCCGCGGGCCGACGGCGGAAGCGTCCGAAGTCCTCGACGCTGCTTTTTCTTGGTCCGGGCTGTCGCCGTCCTCGGCGAAAAAGCAGCGTCTCCGGCTCCGGCCGCCGAGACCCTGCTTCAATGTCGGGTCCACCTCCGCTCAGGGAGCATTCCGTCGAGCCCTCCTATTCTTTTGACTCTTTTTCCCCCTCCTTTGTGAACTTGACGACGAATTTCGGCACGTAGCGGTTCTTGTACTGGTCCGTTACTTCGACGGTTTCGTCTTTCATCAGCAGATTGAACGCGAGGTCGGAGAGCAATTCCTCGTCGGCCTTCAGCTCGACCTCGACGTCCTGCAGCTTCTGGCTCTCCCCCGGCGCGCTCTCGCGCACCTGCGTCTCGATGGATTTTTTCTCGTCCTTGAATTTTTTCATCTCCTCGAGGAGCTCCTGATAGCGTTCGTGATGCTCAAGCTCGTTTTTGAACCCGTCCTTGATCTCCTTGCGCTGTTTCTTGAGCAGCTGGATCTCGGCGTAAACTTCCTGGAGGCGTGTTTGGTCAGACATAGGTACGGCGCATTGTAGCACAAAGAAAAATCCCCCGAGGTCCCTGGAGAAAACCGGAACCTGGGGGTGGTGGCTACTCCTAGGCCTTGGGGGGCTCGGGAGCGGCCGACATCTGGCGCTGCAGCATGTTGGCGAGCAGGACGTCGGCGATCGTGCCGCCGTTGCCCTGGCCCGTTCCGCCGCCGACCATGATCTGCGGCACGAGCTGCACCTTGTTCTCCGCGAGCGCGCGGCCGACCTCGATGACGGCGTAGTTCTGCGGGCCGATGGCATCCGTCTTCTTCTGGATGACCTGCGCCTCGGCTTCGCCGACGGCCAGAACGCTCCTGCCCTTGGCCTCGCCGACCGCGACGAGCACGTGCGCGTCGGCGTCGGCCTGCGTCTTCTTCGCCTCGGCCTCGCCGGCCGCCTTGGCCTTGAGCGCGTTGCCCTCGCCCTCGGCCTTCTTCACGGCCGCGTTGGCCTGGAACTCGGCGATGGCGACGGTGCGTTCGGCGTCGACGACCTTCGACTGCGTGTCGGCGAGAGCCTTGGACTGCTCGAGCTTCTGCCGCTGCTCCTGCGCGTCTCGCTCGGTCTCGTAGGTCGTCTTCTGCTCCTGCGCGATCTTGCGGTCCGTCAGGGTCTTCATGAGCTCCTCCGGCGGGACGATGTCGCCGATCAGCGTGTCGACGGCGACGATGTTGTAGTCCTCGAGCGCCTTGGCGATGGCGGCCCGAGCCTCCCCCTGCCGCTCCTCGCGCTCCTTAAGGAAGGAGATGACGTCCGCACCCTGCGCGGCGTTCCGGAAGTAGTTGCCGATGGTAGGCTCGAGCACCTGGGTCACCAGGTTGGCCACGGTCCCGAAGCGCGCGATGACCTTGGGAGCGTCCGTGCGCGGGATGTGGATGATCTGGCTCACGTCCAGGTTGTACCGGAAACCGTCGGACGAACGCACCGTGATGGTGGAGAGGCGCTCATCGAGCCTGTGCGCCTCCGACTTGCCCGTCGCCCAGTTGAGCACGACGTTGGCCGTGGGCACGCACTCCACCTTGTGGGTGCGAGGGTTGATGGGGTACTTGCCCGGGTCGAGCGGCTCGACGCAGACGCCCTTCTGCCCCTTCTTCACGAGGTTGCCGTGCTTGAAGGTGTCGCCCGTGACGTCCTGTCCCTCGTCGCCCACGTAGGCGATGACCACGCCGGCATGCGCGATAGGCACCTCCGTCATGTCCGCCTCCTCGATGGACACGAAGTCCGTATTGAGGAAGTAGCGGCCGGCCAGCATGACCTGCTCCTGCAAGCCCTTGAAGCCGCCGCCGTCCAGGAAGGCCTGGCCATCCTGAAACATGTTGTGGCCCGGAATCTCCTTGCCGGCGATCTCACCGGTGGGCAGCGGCTTGCCCTCCTTCGTCGTAACGATGCCGACCTTGCCCCTTCCGATCTCGACCGCGTCCCGCAGTTGGATCTTGAAGATCTTGGTGTTGATGCGGAAGGTACCGGGCGGAAGGACGGGAATCTGGGACCCGCGCTCGCCGCCGTTCTGCAGGAAGGCACGCGCGTCTTGGAAGGAGCTGCACTCGACCTTCTTGCCGAATATGCGGCCGGAAGGCAACGGAATACCGTCCGCGGCGCTGATGATCCCGACGCAACCGTCCGGAATCACGACGAATCTCTCGATCGAGATGATGTATTGCCAGGGCCAGTAGCCCCAGTGCATGCCGGGCGCCAGCGTGTCCGCCTGGATGCCGGCTTCGCCGTTCAGCGCGATGATCTTGCCGTCGGGCAGCGCCTTGTACGCACCGAAGAGCACGAACCTCTTATTCACGATGCCCAGCGAGTCCTGCGGGATCATCACGACCCCGAATAGCCGGAGGATCACCTTGTAGCCGATCAAGGCGAGCATGATGGGAACGACCCACCAAAACGCAAGTACGTGTTCCACGACTGACCTCACTTTTTGAGCGCTCAGCGCTCACGATGTGGGAAAAGAACGCTTCCGGACCCTCCGGAAGCGAGCGAAGAATTACATATTCCCGACAGAATGTCAACGGAGGCGAATCACCGCACCGGCGCATATCCGCCCGGCACGCCATCGGGGGACAGGACGATCTGCCACAGATTGTTCTGCCGCGCGCGGAAGGAACCGGCGCACGACAACAGGTAAAAGCGCCACATGCGGAAAAACCGCTCGCCGTAATGCTCCTTGAGGGCGGGCCAGGCGCGCTCGAAGTTGGCGTCCCAGGCCATGAGCGTCCGATCGTAGTCGACGCCGAAGTTGTGCCAGTCCTCGAGCACGAAACGTCCTTCCGCGGCATGGGCGAGCTGCACGGCAGACGGGATCATGGAGTTCGGGAAGATGTATTTTTCGATCCACGGATCCGTCGAACGCACGGAACGGTTGCCGCCGATGGTGTGCAGCAAAAAGAGCCCGCCGGGCTTAAGGCAGCGGCGCACGACGGCCATGTACGTGCCGTAATTCTTGTAGCCGACGTGCTCGATCATGCCGAGCGACACGACGTGGTCGAACGTTTCGCGCAGCTCGCGGTAATCCTGCAGGCGGATTTCCACCGGCAGCCCCGCCGCGCGTTCGTCCGCGAGCGCCTTCTGCTCGCGCGACACCGTCACGCCGACGACGTGCGCACCATACCGCTGCGCAGCGAAAATCGCGAAGCTCCCCCAGCCGCAGCCGATGTCCAGCACGCGCTGCCCCTCCTTCAAACCGATCTTGCGGCACACCAAATCCAGCTTGGCCTCCTGCGCCTCGTCGAGCGTCATGTCCCCGTGAGCCGAAAGATCGCCGTTTTGCAGGGGTCGCCAATAGGCACAGGTGTACGTCATGCGCGCATCCAGCATGGCGCGGTACAAATCGTTGCCGAGATCGTAATGCGCCTCGCCGACGCGGAAGGCGCGGCGCTTGTTCTGCCGGTTCGTCAGCGCGGCGAGCAGCCAATCGACCGCGAGCGCGGCGCTCGGCCGCAGCGCGCGGCGCACGTCCGTGCGCAGCAGGCGCGCGACCAGTTCGTCCAGCCGGTCGCAATCCCACCAGCCGTCCATGTACGACTCGCCAAAACCCAGCGTGCCGTCCGCAAGCACGCGCGCGTAAAACCGGTCGTCGCGCACCTGCGGATCCCAGGGATCCGAACCGTTCATTTGAACGCCGGCAGCGGACAGGACGTCGCGTATGGCTGGCGGAAAAGAAACGGGCATATCTTCTGAGGAAGCCTCCGAAAATGGATGGATTTTCGTTGAGCGGGACGGACGCCATCCGAGCCGTAGCAGCCCCGCCTGCATGCAGGCGGGGGTGGCGTCAGGGACCCGCGAGACGAAAAGACGCCATTTTCGGAGGCTTCTACTGATTCAAATCGTTGATGTCCGCCTGATACGTGTCCATGGTGGCCAACACCTCGTCGCCGTAGAAGCGGTAGCGCGTGTTCGTCGACCCGCTGAAGTAGCGCATCGCGGCGTCCCATTCGTCCTGCCGCGTGCCGCCCGCCGCCCCGTCGGCCGCGAGCTTCAGGCCCGCCGCGACGAAGGCGTCGCGGATGTCCCACGGATCCGGCACGGAACCGGTGACGGCCTGGACGCGCGGCATCCATCCGATCCACGTGGACGGGATGAACTGCGCGGGCCCCATGGCGCCGCCCCAGCCGATCCGGTTGCCGTAGCGGTCGTGCATCGGGCAGGACACGGGCGTCACGTCCGTGTCGCGGCCGAGCTGCTGCGTGATCTGGACGAAAGGCTGCTGGTCGCGGTCGGGCTTCATCACGACGCGCCAGCTTTTGTCGGGCGGATCGCCGGGGCGGTTGCACGTGCCGACGTTCTTCCCCAGGTTGGATTCCTGCGTCAGGATCGCCAGAAGGAACGCCGTCGGGACGCCGGTCTGCTGCGACACCCAGTTGGCCGCCTGCACGGCCTGGCCGAAGGTGATCTGCGTCGACACGCCGAGCAGTTGATAGATGCGGCTGCGGATGTCCGCCGCCTGTTTGGTCGTGTCCGCCAGCTGGGCCTGGTACGCGCTTTCCTTGCCCTTGGTGGCGACGAGCAGGTCGTTCTGATCCTGCAGGTCGGACGCAAGCTGGGATTTCTGGAGCGTCTGGATGGACAGCAGCTGCTGCGCGTCGTCCTGTTCCTGCGCCAGCTTCTGCTGCTGCGCGTTGAGGTCGTCAGCCACTTTCTGCGCCTTGTCCAGCGTCGACGTGAGGCTCGACGAGAGCTCCGTGTCGCGTTCGACTTCCGTGAGCGCCGACGACAGGTTGCCCTGGTCGATCACGGCATACAGCCACTGCGGCTCCCGGTCGCGCTGGTCGATGAGCGCCAGGATCTGCGACATCTGGTCGCGCAAGTCGCTTTGCGTGACGAGGTTCGCGGCGATGTCCTGCCGGGTCTGGTCCATCTGCGCCGCGACGTCGTCCAGTTTGGCGTTCGTCTCGCGGATTTGGAGGTTGAGCGACGCCTGCTTGACGGCC
>JAJYIV010000006.1 GCA_021789915.1 bacterium
AGCCAGGAGCTGCTCTTCCTCTTCGCCCTGGCCTGGTGCTTCCTCGTGGCGGGCGGGCTGTCCTTCCTCGGCTTCGGGGTGCAGCTCGGCGCCCTGGCGGCGGGCGTCACGCTGGCGGGCACGGCCTTCGCGCGCGAGATCCAGGCGCGCCTGCGCTCGCTGCGCGACATATTCCTCATCGTCTTTTTCATCCTGCTCGGCACGCAGCTTTCGGGCTGGTCGCCCGCCTCCTTCGCCATACCGCTCGTCGCCTTCACGCTGTTCGTCCTGCTCGCCAAACCGCTGCTCGCCGTGCCCGTGCTGCGGGCGCTCGGCGAGCATCCGCGCACGGCGTTCTTGACCGGCACCGCCATGGCGCAGGTGTCCGAGTTTTCCTTCGTCCTGCTCGCGGCCGGCGCTTCGCTTGGGCACGTGGCGCCCGGCGTCCCGCCCCTCATCGTCGCCGTGGGGCTTGCGTCCATCGCCGGCAGCTCGTACTTCATGGAGCACAACGAAGGGATGTACGCCGCGCTGCGCCCGCTGTTCCGGTGGATGGAACCGCTGCCGTCGGCGCCGCGTCGCCGCCCGCGCGGGGTGCCCGCGCCCCGGGTGGCGATGTTCGGCGTGCACCGCGTCGGCTTCGCGTCGCTGGAGACGCTGCACGACCTCGGCCTCCCGTACGTCATCGTGGACTACGATCCGCAGGTCGTGCGCGAGCTGTCGGCGCGGGACGAGCCGGTCGTCTACGGCGACGCCGCGGACGAGCTGTTCCTGGCGGACTTCGGCGCGCCGCGCATCCCGTTCATCATCTCCACCATTCCGGACGCGTCCGTCTCGCTGGCGCTGCTCGCCTTCCTGCGCTCGCGCCATTACGCGGGCACGGCCGTCGTCGCCGCGCGCACGCCCGCCGAGGCCGCCGCGTGCTACCGCGCCGGGGCCGCGTACGTCATCGTGCCGAGCGTGCTGGGCGGCGAACGCTTCCGCGAGCTGTTGAAACGCACGCGCACGCGCGGCGCCTCCTGGCGTTTGCTGGGCCGCCGGGCGCGGACGAACCTTCAGGCATATGGCCGCGTTTCTCCCGTCGCTTGACGTTCCCGCGCTCCGGCGGGAACCGGCGTTGGTCAACGACGGCGCGCCGGCCCTGCCGCGCGAGCCGGGCCGTCCCAGCCGCGAGCAGAAAGTCCTGGACGCGGTGCGCGGCGTCCTCGTCCTTTCCGGCGGGGAGGATCCGGTCGCGGCGCGGGGCGCGGCCGCCCTCACGGCCGAGCGCCTGGGCACGGCCCTGGAGCGGGAGCTGGAAAACATCGCGCGGTCGAAGGCGGAGGCGCCGCGCACGCGCGCGCTGGAGCGCGCGCAGATGCGCGCCGCGCTCGCGCAGGCGTTCCGCGACGTGGAGGGGCGGGCGGCGCACGCGGGCCGGCCCGTGTCCCTGCTGGCGGCCAAGCGGCTGGAGACGGCGGAAGGGAAGCGCTTGCTCGCATACGCGAACGTGGGCGGCCACCGCCTGTACGTCTGGCGCCGCGGCGCCTTGGCGATGCTCGCCGCGCCGGACGCGCCGCTCATGCGCGAGGCGCACGACGGGCGCATCAGCCATGCGGAGGCCCGCCGCGCCGTCGACCGGCTCGGCGAACGCCGGGAGCGCGAGCTTTCCGTCGGGTTTTTCGACGCCGAACCCGGGGACGCCTTCATCGCCCTGTCCGCCGGCGTCGCGGACCGTCTGCCGGAATCGACGGTCGTCGAAGTCCTGGCGCATGCCAGGGACGCGCGGCGCGCGGAAGATGAATTGCAGCGCCTGGCGCATGAGAAGTCGCTGGAGTCCGGCGACGGACGCGCCGAAGCGGCCGACATGGCCGCGTCGATTTTGGCGATCCCGTCCGGACGGACGGAGCCGGCCGCCGTGCCGGAGCCAATGGATCGCGCGAGCCGCATCGCGCTCGAGAACCGCTTGCGGCGGGAAATCGAAGACGCGGAAAGCTACGCGAGGACGCGCGCGCGGGCGCTCGGCCTTCCGCCGGGAAGCCCGCGGGCGTCGCCCGACCCCCTCATCCGTTCGCTGCGCCGGCAGACGTGGGAAAAGGAACGTCGCCTGGCGGAACTGGAATTGGAAGCGCTGCGCGCCGACGTGCCCAGGCGCTATGCCCGCGACGAAGCGCATCCGGACCTGGTCCGAAACGACCGGCGGCAGCTGCGCCGCGTCGTCGGCTACGATGCGCGGAAGGACGTCTACCTCGTCGAAGATCCGGCGCGGGGAGCCGAGGCGGCGCATCACCGTTCCCTCGTTCCGCGCTTCGAGCTGGAAGCCTGGCAGCCGGCCGCCATGCTGCCGTTATTCATGAACGACCGCTTTTCGCTGGCGCTGGAAGCCGGCCGTCCGCCGGAAGATTGGCTGATCGTCAACCCGTCCGTCGACGAGCGGGGACGCGTGTTCATTATCGACGACAAAGGCGCGCGCGCGAAATTCGTTCCGGCGTCCGAGGTCCGTGCGGCCGTGCACGAGCGGCTGCGCCACGCGCAGGGCGTCGTCGGGCGCCTGCACGCGACCGCGCGGCTGCTGGCGCGCGAGCGGAGATGAGGGTGTTGGGCGTGAGGTTCTAGGTTTTAGGTTCTAGGTGATCGGTGCTCGCCCTGACTCCTGACGCCCTTGACGCGCGGCGGCCCATCCGCTGTGCTTTTCTTTTGGCGCTCTTGACCGTCGATTGCTGGCACTCTAGAATGACGAGTGCTAGAAGAAAGCCGTTAGCCGACAGCCATCAGCCGTCAGGACGAAACACGCGGGCTACTTCCTCCTCGATACTTTCTACTTCCTGTTCACGACTAAAGGCTAAAAGCTGTCCGTTATGAACCCCCGCCAGTCCTCCATCCTCAAGGCCGTCATCGAGGAATACGTCCGTACGGCGGAGCCGGTCGGCTCCAAGTCCGTCACGGAGGATCTTGGCGTCTCGCCGGCCACGATCCGCAACGAGATGGCGGCGCTCGAGCAGGAAGGCTTTCTTGCGCAGCCGCACACCTCCGCCGGCCGCGTGCCGACGGAAAAGGCTTACCTCTTTTACTTGCAGCACTGCGTGCATCCGCGCTCGTCGCCCGGCGCCGAGCGCAAGCTCAAGCACGCCGTCGAGGAGGCGGGCGGCCCCGAGACGGCGCTGCGCACCATGGCCCGCACGCTCGGCGAGCTCTCCGGCGAGATGGCCGTCGTCGCCTACGATCCGGAGCGCAGCTATTACGCCGGCGTCTCCAATCTCTTCGACAAGCCGGACTTTCACGACCTGGCGGTGATGAAGGCGATGTCCCAGCTGATCGATCATTTCGACGAAGTGGTCGCCGAAGCCTTCACGCTCGTCCCGTCCGACGAGCCAAAGGTCTTCATCGGCGGCGACAATCCGTTCGGCAAGGACATGTCATCCATCCTGGTCAAAGTGCGGTTCCCGAGCGGCCACGTCGGTATGATCGGCCTGGTCGGCCCCAAGCGCATGGACTACGGCCGCAACCTGGGCCTGGTCGAGCGCACGCTGGAACTCTTGGATGATGCAAACGAATAAACGCTGATCAACGCATAACCACTTGTCATCCTGAGCGCAGCGAAGGATCCGTCGACAGATCCTTCGGTCGCTGCGCTCCCTCAGGATGACAAAGAACAAGAACCTATGCCTGACGACGAACAGCAGCCGTCCGCCGAAGAACCCGTCATCGACGACCTGGAGCAGAAATGCGACGAGGCCGTCGCGGGCTGGAAGCGCGCGCTGGCCGATTACGACAACTTGAAGAAAGACTTGTCGAAAGAGCGCGCGGAGATGATCAAGCACGCCGCGTGGCGCGCGGCGCAGGCCTTCCTGCCGGTGCTCGACAACTTCGACGCGGCGCTCAAGTTTCAGCCGGAGGCTGATCCGCCTCTGGCGGACACGCCTGCATGGCAAAAGCTCCAGGGTTGGCTGCAAGGCATCCTCTTCATCCGCGCGCAACTCGAAAAGGCGCTGGAAGACCTCGGCCTTGAGCCCTTCGGCGCCGTCGGCGACGCGTTCGATCCGAACATGCACGAAGCGGTCGATTCTCGCGCCGAGTCCGCCGCCCCCTCCCGTGTCATCCCGAGCGACAGCGAGGGATCACGTGATTCCTCGCCTTCGGCTCGGAATGACACAGGGTCGGAGCACATCGCGGAAATCGTCCGCCGCGGCTGGAAACTGGGCGAGCAGGTCGTGCGCCCCGCGCAGGTCGTCGTCGGCTCATCCGTTTGACTATGCAACCCCGCTTCTACGCGTTCGACATGAACGGCGTCGTCGTGAAACGGCTGCACCCGTTCGTCTCGGAAGCCGCGTCGCTCGTCGAGCCGAATCCGCCGGTGGTCGAAGCCATCCGCCGGCTCAAGGCGCAGGGACACGTCATCATCCTGTTCTCGACGATCGGCGCCAATCTCGTCCGCCGGTTCTGCGACGCGCACGACATCCCGTACGATTACGTCAACGAGAATCCGCGCTACCCGAATACGAATCCCGGCAAGCCCGTCGCCACCGTGTACGTCGACGACCGCGCGGTGTGCTATCGCGGGCAGAGCGCGGACGAACTGGTGGAAGAGCTGAACGCCTTCACGCCGTACCGGCCGGACGTGGCATGAAGAAATGGCGCGCAACTTGCTCGACGACCTCGTCCGTCGCGTGGGAGCGGCGGGCGACCTCACCGTGCTGCGCGATCACTTCGGCTCGGACAAGGAGCTCTTCATGCACGTCCTGGGCCACAAAACCGCGGTGCGGTACAGGGAGTTCTAAAACGTAAGCAGCGCGAGTGTGATTGTTGGAGGATGATTAATTTCTGAAACCTATGTCTGTCGTTCATGAAAAGTGTCCTAATCCTCATTGTCCCGACCCTGAAGAGCAGAAAGGCACGTGCGGATTAGATGAACTGCTCCTTGAGTGCAAGGTATGCGGAGTGCGGTTCAAAAGAGGAGAGACAAAATTCGATCCGTCGAAAGCAGAGTTTCTTGGATAAAGGAGGCGAGGAAAATTCAATATGTTCCCGCACTACTTTCAGAGGTCCCCGACAAACATTTGGAACGTGATTTCGTCAATTGCCACAGCCACTGCTGCACTTGCTGCTTTGTACTCTGTGTGGCAGGCCAATCAAATTGCGCGGGCGGCAAATGAGTCGAGAAAGGATGAATTTTTACCGATCATTTATCCAGCGAAAGGTGAACTTGTAGTCGATAGAAAAGATGATGACGTGGTCGGCTCAAGAGTAAGGCTTACATTACAGAACGGAGGAGTAGGCCTTGCAAGAAATATAAGGTTAGATTGGAAAGGTGAACTAATACACGAATGCCTCCCTTTCTTAACTCCAGGAACACATACTGAAATAGATGCTCTTCTTCCAGATCAGAATGAGATTTTCATAAATAGAATAACACATCCCTTCATTATCAAATACCTTGATGCTTATGGTCGTGAATTTAAAACGGAAGCTTCTATTGTAAGAAAATCCGAGATCCCCCTCCGTTATCAAGTAGACGTAAACGATTGGAGTTTTAAACCTCCCAACGATGTTGTGTAAGCATGTATGACAAATCCTCTTGGAATAGGCTTAATCGCTTGCGGTCTAATAGTATTAACGGGAGCTGGGTGTGCTTCTGCTAGTCCGTCATTACAAGCCTCAAATACTAATACCTCCACAGCAACTGCTTCCCAGATTGAAACAGAGACCAAGGACTGCGCCAAACAAGGCCAATTGGTACTGGAAGATGAACAGCACAACAATACTGGACTGACCACTGTCACAATTTCAAATCACTATAATGCAGCTCGGAGCAACTGTTTCGTCGACATTCGAGTAGATCCAGGCGCTTACACGAATGGCGTTCAGAACTATGAGACTCTAGAGAACGCATACGAACAAATTCCTTTGCTGGTATGCAATGTAATGACAGACCTGAACAAGTCGACCTGCTTCATTCCTGGAAACGACAATGCTTCGGGAAAGCCAACTTTCCTGACTTATGAGGAAGGGAGGGCAAAAATCTACAGTTACATGCATGACTAAAACTACTTCCGGATAATTGCACTCCTATGCCCAAAATCCTCGGTATCGATCTCGGAACGACGAACAGCTGCATGGCCATCATTGAAGGCGGGCAGCCGAAGGTGCTCGAAAACAAGGAAGGCGTGCGCACCACGCCCTCCATCGTCGGCATCACCAAAACCGGCGAGCGCGTGGTCGGCGTCGCCGCCAAGCGCCAGGCCGTCACCAACCCGGAGAACACGCTCTCCTCCATCAAGCGCCTGATCGGCCGCCGCTTCGACGATCCGGAGGTGCAGCGCGACATGAAGGTGATGCCGTTCAAGATCGTGAAGCACGGCGACGGCGTCGCGGTCATGCTCAACGGAAAGGAACACACGCCGGAGGAAATCTCCGCGATGGTGCTGCAGAAGCTGAAGGCGGACGCCGAGGAAAAGCTCGGCGAAAAAGTCGTCGAGGCCGTCATCACGGTGCCGGCGTACTTCGACGACGCGCAGCGCCAAGCCACCAAGGTCGCCGGCGAGATCGCGGGCCTCAAGGTCCTGCGCATCATCAACGAGCCGACGGCGGCCGCGCTCGCGTACGGCTTCGACAAGAAGGCCGGGCAGAAGATCCTCGTCTATGATTTGGGCGGCGGCACGTTCGACGTGTCCGTGCTCGACATCTCCGCCGACACGGTGGAAGTGAAGGCGACCAACGGCGACACCCACTTGGGCGGCGACGACTTCGACCGCGTGATCATCGAGTGGATCCTGGCGGAGTTCAAGAAGCAGGAGGGCGTGGACCTCGGGCGCGACGCGCTCGCGATGCAGCGCGTGAAGGACGCCGCGGAACGCGCCAAGATCGAGCTCTCGACCGCGCAGCAGACGGAAATCAACCAGCCGTTCATCGCCTCGGACGCGAACGGCCCGAAGCACCTCGTGCTGACCTTGACGCGCGCCAAGCTCGAGGAACTCGTGCGCGATCTCGTGCAGAAGACGCTGGGGCCGGTGCGCCAGGCGCTCGCGGACGCCAAGATGGACAAGAAGGACATCGAGGAAATCGTCATGGTCGGCGGCATGACGCGCATGCCGCTCGTGCAGAAAGCGGTGGAGGAATACTTCGGCAAGAAGCCGAACATCAGCGTGAACCCGGACGAAGTGGTCGCCGTCGGCGCGGCGGTGCAGGGCGGCGTGCTGCAGGGCGAGGTGAAGGACGTGCTCCTGCTCGACGTGACGCCGCTCTCGCTCGGCATCGAGACGATGGGCGCGGTGATGACCAGGCTGATCGAACGCAACACCACCGTCCCGACCAGCAAGTCGCAGGTCTTTTCCACCGCCGCGGACAATCAGCCGCAGGTGGAGATCCACGTGCTGCAAGGCGAGCGCCCGATGGCGACGGACAACAAGACGCTCGGCCGCTTCACGCTCTCGGGCATCCCGATGGCGCCGCGCGGCGTGCCGCAGATCGAGGTGAAGTTCGACATCGACGCGAACGGCATCCTCTCCGTCAGCGCGACCGACAAGGGCACGGGCAAGAGCCAGAACATCACCATCACGGCGTCCACCGGATTGTCGAAGGACGAAATCGAGCGCATGAAGCGCGACGCGGAGGCGCATGCGGAAGAGGACAAGAAGAAGCAGGAGCAGATCGAGCACAAGAATTTGGCCGAGACGATGTGCTACACGGCCGAGAAGATGCTCAAGGAGAACGAAGGGAAGATCAGCGCCGACGACAAGAAGGCCGTCGAGGAAAAGATCGAGGCGCTGAAGAAGGTGAAGGACGGCGACGACCACGAGGCGATCAAGCGCGCGGCCGACGATCTCGGCGAGACGGCGCAGAAGGTCGGCGCGAAGCTCTACGAGAACAAGTCTCAGGGTCAGGCGACAGATCCTTCGGCTGCGCCTCAGGATGACAAAAAAGACGACGGCCCGGTGGACGCGGAGTTTAAGGAGAAAAAGGAATAACATTACTAGATATGCAAACTAATCTGTTCGCAATCTGCGATGCCGCCGCGGTTACTCAGGAAGGGAAGTTGGTCGTCCACGGAATTTTTGATAGTATTAAAGCAAAGCAGGTTCCCGTTATCCATCCGTCAATGACGGTCATCTTCCAGATTAAAGATGCACCTTCTATCGCCTCCCTCTCCTTGCGTCTGCGGGATGTAATGCTTGAAAAAACCATTCAGGAGATTCCCATTCCGTCCAATCCAATTATTCAAAATGGCAAGCTTGGAGGCGTGCTCAATCTTGTGGGCGTAAAGTTGGAATCCTTCGGAACTTATAAAGCTTCGCTATTGATCAATGGCCAAGAGATTGCGTCCACGAGCTTCACTTTGGATAAGGTTTAGTATGTCTGCCGAAGAGTGGCTTGTTGTACCCCCTTCTCCTCTTTCCGAGCCAATCGGTCAACATCAAACTTCCTCAGCCACAACCTCTAGTTTTGTCTGGAATACGATTGTAGTTGTGGCTGCCGTTGTTGCAATAATTCATGCATTTGCAGATGAAACCATTCGGATCCTACATGAGGTTAGCGATCGCCCAGTTAGGGTCGATTTCTCAATCGAGCAAGGAGACTTAAGAGCGAAAAGCTCAATTCAGACATTCCCCAAGGACAGTCCGGTGGACGCGGAGTTCAAGGAGAAGAAGGACTAATTCTCACCCTGTGTCATCCTGAGGCCGTTAGGCCGAGGGATCTCTCCCCCAACGTAGGTCTGGAAAGAGATCTCGCCGCATCGGATTTGTCGTGTCGATCAACGCTTCCTTTCGATCACGGCGCCATCGCTTCAGCTGTTTTTCACGGGTAAGTGCTCCGTAGACATAGTCCGTCATCTCGTAGTAAAGCAGCTTTCGGACGTTGTATCGCTTCGTGAATCCATCAATTTTTCCCGCGCGATGCTCCTCTGTTCGACGAAGTAGGTTGTTCGTCACGCCAATGTACAGAACCGAACCCGTTGGATTCGAAAGGATATAGACGAAGTATGAGCGCATAATACGAGAGATCCCTCGCCCCGACGGACGTCGGGGCTCAGGATGACACAGGTAAAGTTAAGCCCGCGTTCGCTGTCCCAATATCTGTTTGGACGGGATGACACGGAGTGAATGAGCAAAACAGAAAATCCCCCGTCAGCTCTTGCGAGCCGCTCGGGGGAAATCCTGGACACCAGGAGTGTGGTGAACGCATTACACCAGAAAAAATGTCGCTTGTCAAATGTGTGTATGTCTCCCCATGAGCAAGTGATCGCGAAATTGAACGCCGCCGGCGTGCCGTTCGAGACGGCGCATCACGAGCCGACGCGGACGAGTGAAGATGCTTCGCGCATTCGCGGCGTCGAGATGCACAGCGGCGCGAAGGCGCTCGTCGTGCGCGGCCACAAGACGGGCGCGCATTACCTTTGCGTCATTCCCGCCGACCTCAAGTTGGACAGCAAGGCGGTGAAGACCGTGTTCGGCGAACCGGTCGGATTCGCTTCCGATCTTGAAGCCGTGACGGGCTGCGTCCCCGGATCCATGCCGCCGTTCGGTTCCATCTTCGGCCTGCGCACGGTCGTCGATCCGCGCCTTGGCGACAACGAGACGATCAACTTCAACGCCGGGTCGCTGACGGATTCCGTGCGCATGCGGTACGATGACTGGCGCAACGTCGAACATCCCGAAGTCGCCCTGATCGCGAAATAGCCTTATGCCCATGCGCGGCGTCATCTTCGACCTGGACGGAACGCTTGTCGACACCGAAGTCGTCTGGAACGCGGCGCTGGACGACTTGCTGTCGTCGAAGTACGGGCAATCGTTCGACCTGAGGACAAAACCGGAGATGATGGGCAAGCCAAAGGAGGAAGCCGCCGCAGTGTTCAAGCGGCTGTACCGCCTGCCGACGGGCGTTGATGATCTGATCGCCGAACGTCTGGCGTCGTACGCGCGGATGCGTGAGCAGATGGGCGTGGTGCAACCCATGCCCGGCGCGGACGCGCTCGTGCGCGCGCTGCATGCGGCGGGCGTGCCGCTTGGCGTGGCGACCAGCGAAAACCGTCCGCGCACGGAAGACACGCTGCGGCGGCTCGGCTGGGATGCGCTGTTCTCCGCCGTGACAGTGTCCGACGAAGTGCTGCGCGGCAAACCGGCGCCGGACATCTACGCGGAGGCGGCCAGACGGCTCGGCTGCGGGGCGCGCGAGTGCGTCGCCGTCGAGGACGCGCCCGCGGGCGTCGAAAGCGCGAGGGCGGCCGGCCTCAAAGTGATCGGCGTGCGCGACGCGCGTTGGGGCGTGGATCTCTCGGCGGCCGATCTCGTCGTCCCGTCGCTGACCGATCTCACCGTCGATCGCCTGCGCGCCCTCGTCGTCACTGGCAACCACCCCTGACCCCTTCCTTCGACTCCCCTTCGGCAAGCTCAGGGTCGCTCAGGACAGGCTCTTAGAAAGGAGGGGATGCAGAAACGGCGTCGTCTGTCTCAAGCTAACGGCTAACAGCTAACGGCTTTTCTATGACCCCCGTCACGCTCGAAGACCACATCCTCGCGTACTACGAGCAGGCCACCGGCTGCTCGAGCCTCTTCGTCTCGCCGCCGCCGACCGAATGCGACTCACAGGTGCAGACGGCGTACGCGTTCAGCAAGACGCACGCGCTCACGATCATCCTCGCCCTGTTTTTCGTGCTGGCGATCCTGCAGATGATTTTTGCGACGCTGTTTCCGGCGAAGGGGAAGCATTGATTCCCCGTTCGTCATTGCGAGGGAGCGTAGCGACCGAAGCAATCTCCGGAGATTGCTTCGCTCCCGTTGGTCGCTCGCAATGACGAGACCTATGCCCAAAGACTATTACAAAATCCTCGGCGTCGGGAAAAGCGCCAGCGCGGAAGATCTGAAAAAGGCCTTCCGCTCTTTGGCGCACAAATACCATCCCGACAAGCCGGGCGGCGACGCGGAGAAGTTCAAGGAGATCAACGAGGCCTACCAGGTGCTCGGCGATCCGCAAAAGCGGACGCAGTACGACCAGTTCGGATCCGGCGCCTTCGACGGCTCCGGCGGCGGCAATCCGTTCGGCCAGGGCTTCGGAGGCTTTTCCGCCGCAGGCGGACCAGCCGGCGGCTGGGATTTCTCCGGCTTCCAGGGCGGCGCCGGATTCGAGGACCTGGGCGACCTCTTTGGCGGCATGTTCGGGTTCGGCGGCGGACGTCGGCAGACGGCGCGCGGCAACGACATCCAGGTCGATGTGGAGCTGCCATTCCGCGACGCGGTATTCGGCGTCGATCGCGAGGTGGCGCTGACGAAGCCGACGACGTGCGCGCGCTGCGGGGGCGTGGGCGCGGAACCGGGCAGCAAGATGAAGACGTGCCAGGAGTGCGGCGGCAAGGGCGTGAAGACGGTGACGCAGCGCACCATGCTCGGCACCATCCAGTCCCGTGTGGCGTGTCCGGCCTGCGACGGGGAAGGCGAGGTTCCGGAGACGCCCTGCACGGAATGCCATGGGTCGGGCATCGCGCGGCGCAAGACGTCGCTCGCCGTGACGATTCCGCCCGGCACGGATGATGGCGTGGTCTACCGTGTGCGCGGCGAAGGCGAGGCCGTGCGCGGCGGGCAGGCGGGCGACTTGCTTGTGCACGTGCACGTGGGCCGCGATCCGCGCTTCGCGCGCGACGGCTCCACGATCCGCTCGTCGGCGAAGATCGGCTTCACGCAGGCGGCGCTCGGCGGGACGATCGACGCGGAGACGCTGGACGGCAAGGTGGAGCTGAAGATCCCCGCGGGCACGCAGGGCGGCGCGCAGTTCCGCCTGCGCGGCAAGGGCGTGCCCACGCGCCACGGGCGCGGCGATCAAATCGTCACGGTCGAGGTCGTGACGCCGACCAAGCTGACGAAAGAGCAGCGCGCGCTCATCGAAAAGCTGGATTTGCGCGAAGAATAGCCCCGGCTTCGGCCGGGGTTTCGGTTGTCCACAGGCGACGATTGACGTCACCGCGGCCGCGGCGTAATGTTTCTTTGTAACGGTACATGGTATGACGAACACGAAACTGACAACCCGGCAGGCCGAACGCCTGATGGACGATGTTCTGGACGTCTTGCAGGCCATCGCGTCGAACAAACATTTGCTCCGCGCGTTCCTGCGCGACTTGCTGACGCCGGTCGAGTACCGCGACACGGCGCTGCGTTGGCGCATCGTCCGTTTGCTCCACGAGGGCGTTCCGCAACGGGACATCGCCGAATCTCTCGGCGTCAGCCTCTCCAAAATCACCCGCGGGTCGCGGGAACTCATGGACGAGGCCGGCGGGTTCGCGGAAGTGCTCCGCGGCCGTTCCCGCGCACAAGGAGTCCGTCGTGGCTAAGCCGTCCGTCGTCCCAACCCTTCAGAAATTTCTTTCCCATTTCTCCTTCGACCCGTCCCGCGCCGGTTTCCTCGGCGTGGAACGGGAGTTCTTCCTCGAATCCGTGGGACGGTGCCGATGTTCGTTCCCCGGCTCGCGGGCGAACCTCGTTCCGCGCGCCCCCGACTTTCTCGCAGCTGTCCGCGACGATCACTGGACGTACGAGCTTTCCGCCTGCCAGGTGGAACATCGCACCGATCCGTGCGTCGATCTATGTGTGCTGCACGACGATCTGGAGAACGGCCTGGCGCGCGGGCAGGAGGTCGCGTACCGGCTCGGGATGGAGATCGCCCCGCGGGAAGTCGCTCCGCTGGACATGCCGCTCGAGAACTATCCCGAGCCGCGCTACGATCATCTGCGCGCGCACGTCCTGTCGCCGGAGCGCTATCTGGCGGCCTGTCGCGTGACGGGGACCCATGTCCACTACGGCGTCGGTTCCGTCGAGGAAGCGCTCGCCGTCTACAACCGTCTGGTCCGCGCGTTGCCCGTCTTCTTGGACGCGGGCGACGGGTCCGACGGCGAACGGTTGCGGCTGTACCGCATCGCCGCGCCCGCCTGCGACCCGCCGCCGCTCGCGACCGTCGAGGAATTCTACGCGCACGCGGTGGAGGCCGGCTTCGCCGACAACCCCCGCAACTGCTGGGACCTGGTGCGCATCTCGCGCCACGGGACCGTCGAAGTGCGCGCGTTCGGCGCGCCGCGCGACACAGAGACCGTCCTTTCCTGGGCGCGCCTCGTCCGCGGTTTCGCCGTGGGCCGTTACAGCTGACCGTCTTCTCGGCGGACGCCTCCTCTCCGGAGCCCGTCCGCCATTTTCCCCGGCTGCCGACCCGTTCGGCGTCCGAGGAAACGTTCTTGCTATGCCTCTTCCCCCATTCGTCTGGACCGTCCGCGGAACGACGCCTGGTCCGACTGTGATGCTGCTCGGCGGCGTGCACGGCGACGAACCCGTCGGCACCGTGCTGGTCGACCGGCTGCGTTTCGCGTTCGGTCTGGCCGGCGTCGCCGCCGAGACCGAATCGGACGACGTGCGCGGCACGCTCGTGCTTGCGTATGGGAATCCCGTCGCGCTGCGCCGGTGTACGCGCGCGGCGGAAGGCCGGCGCGATCTGAACCGCTGGTTCTTGCCGAAGGACATCGGCCGCGCCCCGTCCGAAACGGATGCGGAAGACCTGCGCCGCGCCCGCGCGCTCGCGCCGCTCCTCGCTGCCGCGTCATACGCACTGGACCTCCACGGTTCGAGTTCCGACAGCCCGCCCTTTCTCTGCGCCCTGTCCATCACCGCCCGCCATCGCGCGCTCGCGCCGCTGTTCGACGTGCCGTACGTGCTGGGAGATCCGCATGGTTTTCTGGCCGCGGATCTTGGCTTACGGGAAGCTGGAACAACCGATGGGTGGGTCGGCCGGCACGGGGGATGCGGCTTCGGGTACGAGACTGGACGGCAGGACGATTTCTCCCGGGCGGAAATCGCCTGGGCCGGCGTGCGCCGATTTCTCGTCGCGACGGGCGTTCTCGCGCCGGAAGCGGATGAGCGCTGTTTCGGTCTACGTCCAGCACCTCCCGCGGCGCCGCCGGTTTTTTACGAGCTCCTCTGCTGCACGGCCGCGGAAGAGGACGGATTCCGCTATCTGCCGGGACGGAACCAGGGATGGACGCCGG
This sequence comes from bacterium, assembly GCA_021789915.1. GTDB lineage: Bacteria > Patescibacteriota > Patescibacteriia > UBA9934 > GWF2-40-263 > JAJYIV01. The sequence continues at coordinate 13,973 of JAJYIV010000006.1, forward strand.
TTCGGACGGGAGAACCGATTGGCCAGTATCCGAGCCGGCGGCTCGTCTGCGCGGGGATGGGCGGCCTGCTGGTGTTCCCGAAGGCACCTCGCTTGGTGCGGCGCGGAGAGAATCTCTTCTACGTCGCGGCGAAGACATAAAAATCCGCCGTCGCTCCAGACGGAGCTTCGGCGGGCAGGTCGGCCGTTCCCGCGTGCGGGAGCGGCTGTTCGTTTACGGAACGCGCACGTGCAATTCCTGCGCGCGCCGCAGGAAGGCGTCGAGCCGTTCTTGCATGCCGGCGAGCAGGCGCGGAGCCTGCAAGTCCTCGGGCGATCTCCTCATGTGGGCGGCGGTCGCGTCGATCCTCCGCCGGCACGCGGCGATCCGATCCGGCAGCTGGTGCCGTTCCGTCCTTAGCTCCGGCGGCACGACGCTCTGCGCGTGCCGGTTCTCCGCTTTCGGGCGCTCTGGCTTTTCCGGCGGCGCCGCGGTTTCCCGATTCCCCGTCTGTCGCGCAAAGAGCGCGAGAAGATCTTGGATTTGGCGGCGCGTCGGCGGAAACTTCGGCGTGAACAAGACCGGCAGGAACACCGGGACGCCGCTCGCGTCCCGACGGCCGGGCAAGAGGCTGAGCGCGGCGTTCTCAATCGTCAGCGGTTGGCCGCCGCCGAAGCGCGCATCCAGCGCGTGCCGCGTGCGCATCGGGATGTGCCGGCGGGCGATCTCCCATGAGCATCCCTCGACGTCGATGACGGAGATGCCGGTCGGCGCGTACCGGGTGATGATGCCTGCATGGCGCGCGGGATAGTCCGGGCGGTTCATCCGCGCAAGCCGGTGAATGCGCGCCTGCAGCGTCGAGCCGATCCATTTTCCGCCGGGACCGACGCGCAGGAAGACCGGTTCCGCCGGGCCCGTCCCCGCGCGCCAATGCTCGGCGAGCCGCCGCAGCATGCGCGCGGCGGCCGGCGCCTCGCGGTCCGACCACGTCTCCGCGTACAGCCGGATCGCATCCGTGATGTACGGGGGCGCTTTGAGGAAGAAATCCATCTTCGCGAGATCGTCGAGCGCAAGCGTCGACTGCACCTCGATCGGACGGGGGAGCGGTCCGCGCCGATCGCACGCGATGAGCACGTCGACGACGTGCCGGGAGCGGTCGATCCATTCATGGCGCACCACTTCCAGGCCCTCGCGGGTCAAGCCCTCCGCGAGGGCGTTTTCGTTTCTGCTTCCAGCTTTTTTTCTTTTCTTCTCCTTTCTTTCCGCCGCCGACATTCCACCTCCTTGTCTTGGGTGCCTTCCATCCCGCCCCGTGCGGGATGGCACAACCTAGCAATGATTCTTCGTCGCGTCAAACGTGCTACAATGCGCGCGACTATGGAGGTGACGAGGAGGAACATTTTATCGGCATTCTGGTCGCAGGCGCGGCGGTATCGCTGGCGGTACGCGGCCGCGGTGCTCGCGGCGGTGCTGGGCGCCGTCGCGCAGATGCTGGAGCCGGTGGCGGGCAAGTGGATTTTGGACGCGCTCGCGACGCCGCCGTTTGACGCGCCGCTCATCGGGCGCCTGTTCGCGTTCCTGGCCGCGCTGCTGGTCGGCAGCTGGCTGTTCGGCCGCGTGATGTGGCTCCTCTTGAGCGCCTTCGAAGCGCGCCTGCAGGCGCGCGCCAAGGAGCGGGTGTTCGCGCGGCTCGTCCGCCGTTCCGCCGGCTTTTTCTCCGACGCGCACGTCGGCCAGATCGTCCACGACATCCGCCGCTTCGGCGACAGCTTCACGGATTTGGACATGGCGGTGCTCACGAACTTCCTGCCGGCCGGCATCACCGTCGTGTCGTTCACCGTCATCCTGTTCTGGCGCTCCACGCTCATGGCCGCCGTGTTCGCCGTCTGGGTCGTGCTGCTGACGTGGCTGCAGTGGTGGTTCGCCAAGATCCGGCAGCACGCGCGCGAAGTGGCGCGCGCCGCCGCGACCGCCGCGAGCGCGTACATGGCCGACGCCGTCAACAACGCGGCGGCCATCAAGACGTTCGCGCGCGAGGCGTTCGAGGACGCGCGCGTCTCGGCGCACTACGATCGCGCCGCGACGATCGAGCGGCGCGAGTGGTTCACGGACGAGTGGCTGTGGAGCGGGCAGAGCGTGCTGTTCCTCGCGCTGAACGTCTTCCTGCTGTGGGAAGTGCTGTCCGGCATCGGCCGCGGGCGCTTCACCCTCGGCGACTTCGTGCTGATGCAGGGCTACATGGGGCTGCTGTGGAGCTTCTTCGGCAACCTCACCAACTTCTTCCGCCAGGTGCCGCGCCTAATGGCGGATGCCGTGCCGGCGACGCAGTGGCTGCGCGAGGATCCGGAGATCCTGGATGCGCCGGACGCGCGGCCGCTGCGCGTGCGCGGCGGGGAGATCGCCTTCGACCGCGTGTCGTTCGCCTACGCCAACGGCAAGCCGGTGCTGCGCGACTTTTCGCTGCGCGTGGCGCCGGGCGAGAAGATCGCGCTGGTCGGCCCGTCGGGCGCGGGCAAGAGCACGGTGACGAAACTGCTGTACCGGTTCTACGACACCACGAAGGGGCGCGTCATGATCGACGGGCAGGACGTCGCGCGCGTGACGCAGGAGAGTCTGCGCCGGCAACTCTCGCTCGTCCCGCAGGACCCGGCGCTGTTCCATCGGTCCGTGGCCGACAACATCCGCTACGCGCGGCCGGGCGCGCCGGCGCGCGACGTGGAGCGCGCCGCCCACCGCGCGCACTGCCACGAATTCGTCCGCATGCTGCCGCGCGGCTATCAAACGCTGGTCGGCGAGCGCGGCGTGAAGCTGTCCGGCGGCGAGCGCCAGCGCGTGGCGATCGCGCGCGCCATCCTCGCCGACGCGCCGATCCTCGTGCTCGACGAGGCGACGTCGAGCCTGGACTCGGCGTCCGAGGCGCTGATCCAGGACGCGCTGCGCCGCCTCATGCGCGACAAGACGGTGATCGTCATCGCGCACCGGCTGTCGACGATCATGGAGATGGACCGGATCGTGGTGATGGAGCGCGGCCGCGTGGCGGACATCGGCACGCACGAGCAGCTGCTGCGCCGCGACGGCACGTACCGGCACTTGTGGGAATTGCAAAGCGGCGGGTATATCACGGAAGAAGAACAGGAGTGATGGAGTCAGAAGTCAGGAGTCAGGGCGAAGGAGTAGCCGTCAGCCACCAGCCGCGTTCAGCGACGCACGCGCGAAAAAATCCGGCCGGCCCCGAGAACGGGGGCGGCCGGTTTGCGTTGACGGCGAAGCGTCAGGACGCGGATGCGCCGTCGTCGGGTGCGCTCCCGTCTGCCGGCGCCTCCTTGGGCGCGGCCGGATCGACGATGCGCTGCGCCAGATCCTCGGTCTCCTTGGCGCACAAGCGCAGCTCGCCGACGAGAGTGCTCGGCATGCCTTCGTCGAAGTGCGATGCGATGCGCAGACGACGCGCGAGCGCGCGCAGGCGATAGCTCGCTTCGTCCTGGTCGGCGACGTCTTCCGGATCGAATTCATCGCCGTCGAACCCGCGCAACCGTTCGGACTCGACGCGCATCTCGGCGGCGATTGCATCCAGCTCCTCCGCCACGTCCTTGGGAAGTCCCGGGACGGCTTGGACGACGACCACGCGGTCTCTCACCGCGGACACGTCGTCGCCGACGGCCTCGAGCCGCTTGGCCTCGCTTTCTTCCTCTTCCTCGTCCGGTTCCGCCGCCGGATCCGTCTCGTCGGGCGGCGGCGAACCGGCATCGGACCGGGCGACGAAAAAGTCGGCCCTCAACGCCACGGCCACTATCGCTATAATCGCGAGCACGGCAATCGTGATGACGAAAGCCAGCAGGATTGTATCGGCGACATTCTGGGCGCTGCAAAGAACGACGGGCATGGTTTCTCCTCTCGGTTTCCGTCCGACGCGGACGAGCGAACCGAGCCGGGAGAGTAGCACCGGTTTCGCCGGCGGTCAAGGCGATCGGAACAAAAAATCCGCCGAGGCTCCCACGGGAGCGTCAGCGGACAAGCGTCGCACGTCAGGGATCCGGCGCAGCGCGGAACAGGATGATCCGCACGGGGCCGGCCTCTTCGAGAACTTCCACGCGCAGGCCGCTCGCCTGCGCCAGGCGCCAGGCGAACACGCGCGTGTCCGTCACGGGCGTTCCGTCGGCCTTCACGGCGGGGAAGCGCTCGCCGTCGGAGCCGTCCTCGCGCAGCACGCGCAGCGGCTTCCCGTCGCGTTCGACGACGGCGTCGCCGCGAACGACGTCATGGCGCAGCACGTCGCCCGGCTGCAGCTCCGTCGATCCGCCGCGCAGCGTCGCGAAGCGCGGCAGGTCCGCCGCGCGCGGCGCGGGCGAAATGGCGCGCAGCGTCAGGTCCGCGAGCGACAGGATGCGCGCGTCGCCGTTCTTCGGGTCCGGCAGGACGGGCCAGGAGCCGTAGCGACAGAACGTCCGACCCGTGAAGCCGGGGAAGTCCCGCACGTACGGCAGATGCGTCACGAGCACGACCGTTTCGAAGCAGCCCTGCTGCCGGATGATGTCCAGCACGGCCCGGTCGTCGCGCGGGTGATCGGCATCGGCGTGCAGCGCCTCATGCAGCGTCATCTGCGGCAGGCCGAAGGCGACGCGCAGGATTTCCGCGGACGCCTGGGCCTGGGGAGCCGTCGACGCCAGCAGCACGGTGGACGCAGGCGCCAGGGACGGCTTCAGCAAGGGCGCCAGCGCGCGCATCTGCGCTTCGCCCAGCCGGCTCAGCCGCCGCGAACGCCGGTCGAACGAACCGTTGCGGACGAGGATCAGGGTCTTCGTCGCCGTCCTTTTCGCTTCCATGGGATGCTCCTTGTGTCGAAGGATCGACGCGCTTGTCTTCTCACGCCGCCGCGCCGCTGTCAATCGCAAGAAAAAAGACGCTCCGGAGGAGCGTCCGCGCGCGTCACGGCATCGCGTCTTTGCCGAAGGCCTGCTCGAGCAGGTCGCGGTGCTTGAGAAACGACGCGGAAGACGTCTTGGCCAGCCGCTCCAGATGCGGCCGCGGCTCGACGCCCTCGTTCTTTGCCTGGCGCGCGAGTTCCTGGAGGACGCGCATCCGGTCGGCCGGTTTCGACGCCATCCGGCCGAGCACGACCACGAGGTGCGGGAGCGCGCATTCCGCGCCCAGAAATTGCAGGCCGCGGAACGCGTAGACGGCGTCGTTCCCGGTGATGAACGACTCCCAGAACTTTTGCATCCGCTGCCGGAACGCCGCGTCCCGCGACGCGCGCTCCATCGGCCACAGCGCCATGAAGGCGTTTCGGCGGACGGCTCGGCGCACATCGCGGTCCGCGAGGCCCATCGCCCGCCGATGCGCGCGCAGCACGTCATCGGCGAGCCGCGGGTCGGCGAGCAGGCGCACGCACACGAGCGCGCGGATCATCGCCAGCGCGTCGAGGCGTTCCGCCGCCGCGTCCAGGAAATCCGCAAGCCGCAACACCGGCTCGTCTTGGCGGCCGCCGAGTTCCCAGGCTTCCGCGTAGGCTTCCTCGAGCGCGCCCGGTTCGCCGAATTTCTCATCCGTGAGAAAGCGGAACTCCTGCGGAAATATCGATTGGCAGAAATCCTCGAACGTCGTCGGGCCTTCCGCCATCTTCTTCTCCTCGGCCATGTCTCACCTCCTGCGGGAAAGGTTGGCGCGAGAGGGCGGGGAAGTCAAGACGCGGAGTGGAGACCGTTGCAAAACTCCTTTTCTCGTCATTGCGAGGACCCCGCCTGCATGCAGGCGGGGGACGAAGCAATCCTGCTTTTTCCTAGCAATATGAAAGATTGCTTCGCTTCGGCCTTCGGCCTCCGCTCGCAATGACGAGGGTTGGAAAAGTTTTGCAACGGTCTCGGAGTGGTGGAAGGGATGGCGCGTCCCTTGTGCGCGTGCGGCGAAACGTGCCATCCTGCGGGCACTATGTTCGAGGTGCTCACGACCAACGGGAAGGCGCGGCGCGCGCGGCTGACGCTGCCGCACGGCGTCGTCGAGACGCCCGCCTTCATGCCCATCGCCACGCGCGGCAGCGTGAAGACCTTGTCGTCCGCCGACGTGGAAAAACTCGGCGCGTCCATCATCTTGAACAACACGTACCACCTGCTGCTGCGCCCGGGTCTTGCGGCGATGAAGAAGCTCGGCGGCATGAACCGGCTGATGCGCTGGAACCGGCCCATCCTGACGGACAGCGGCGGCTTCCAGGTGTTCAGCCTGGCCAGGATCAGCAAGACGGCGGAAGAGGGCGTCGCGTTCCAGTCGCATATCGACGGCGCGCGCGTCCTGATCACTCCCGAGTCCTCGATGGAGATGCAAGCCGCGATCGGCTCCGACATCCGCATGCCATTCGACGACGTCGCCGACGGGCGGTCGGATCGCGCGCGCTTCGAAGACGCGATGGAACGCTCGCTGCGCTGGGCGGCGCGGTCGAAGGAGGCGTTTGATCTGCTTTGTCATTCTGAGCGAAGCGAAGAATCCGTCAGATCCTTCGCTGGCGCTCAGGATGACAAACGGATGCTCTTCGGCATCGTCCAAGGCGGCACGCACGAAGACCTGCGCGAGCGCAGCGCGCGCGGGCTGATCGGGATCGGCTTCGACGGCTACGCGATCGGCGGCCTCTCCGTCGGCGAGCCGCGCGCGGACATGTACCGCATCGTCAAAACCGTGACGGACATCCTGCCCGCCGACAAGCCGCGGTACTTCATGGGCGGCGGCATGCCGGAGGAAATCGTCCACAACGTGTTCGCCGGCGTCGACCTCTTCGACTGCGTGCTGCCCACGCGCAACGCGCGGCACGGGTCGCTGTTCGTCTGGACGCAGGATCCGTCGGCCGTGGAGTGGGCGCGCGTCGCGGCGGATCCCGACGGCGCGTCCTTCTACGAAAAACTCAACGTGACGGCCGAGCATCAGCAGTTCAACCCGGATCCGCCGGATCCGTTCTGCGATTGCGAAACGTGCGCGACGTTTTCGCGCGCCTACCTGCGCCATCTGCTCACGGTCGGCGAGCCCCTCGGCGCCCGGTTGGCGACGATCCATAATCTGCGCTTCTACTTGCGGCTGATGGAAGAGCTGCGGCGGTGGATAGGGGGAGAGCGATGGAGTCAGGAGTCAGGGTGCGAGAGTAGCAAGTAGCTCGTAGCTAGGGCGAGGTCGCGGCGCGTTATCCTCCCCTGCCAAGAGCCTGCCCTGAGCGACCCTGAGCCTGCCGAAGGGGAGTCGAAGGGGGAGGTCTGGAGGGGGGTTCGATCGAGCGCCGAGCGCCTAGAACCTGAAACCTAGAACCTGAAACCTAACGCCCGCCTCACGCCTTCTCCAGTCGATGCGCGTGCAAGTACCGCCACTCGTGCCAAGTCAGGACGATCACGACGAGATCGAGCACGGTCACGGCAATAAGCCACGCGGAGTGCGTGAACCAGTAGCGATAGCCTTGATAGGCGATGAACAGGCCGAAGACGACCAGGGCGACGGGGTAATACCACAGCCGCTTGCGCAGCAGGCCGACGATCAGCCACAGCTTGAGGACGCCGTGGGCGAACAGGTAGGCGGCGATGAAATGCTCGGTGCCGACGGACAGATTTTGCGCCGCCTGCAGGAGGGCGTTGGCGACGCGGTCGTGCGGATCCTCCGCGAATTCGTCCCTGGTGACCCACTCGACCAGGCGAAGAACCGCCGGCTGCGTCACGAAGAACGCCGCCGCGCCCCCGATCATCTCCACGACGGCGTCCGCTCCTTTGGCCCACAGGCTGACGTCAAAAAACAGCCGGATGTTTTTTTCGTTCCACCAACGCGGCGCGCGCAGCATATGCGGACAGGATAGCACGGGCGGTAGGGTGTAGGCAGTAGGAAGTAGCTCGCGTCCCTCGCCCTAGCTACCAGCTACCAGCTACCAGCTGCTATAATGCGGGCGGTATGGCGCAGACGACCGCGGCGTTGGCCGCCCGTTATTTCTTCGTCGACTTGCTGGGCGGGATCGCGATGTTCCCGTTGTGGTGGTATTCGCGCGGGACGGCGTTGACGTTGGCGTGGGCCCGTCGCAGCGTCGGCGGCGCGTCGCGCGCCACGGGATTCGGCGTGTGGGCGCGCAACCTCTTCGTCCCGATGTTCGGCGAGCGCGGCGCGGAAGGGCGCATCATCAGCTTTTTCATGCGGCTCGTCATGGTGATCTTCCGCGGCGCCGCCGTGGCGGCCTGGACGGTCGTGGTCGCCGCCCTGGTCCTCGCCTACCTCTTCGCGCCCGTCGCCGCCGCCGCGGGAATCGTCTTCAACGCTTCCGGCGTCCTATGACTCCCGAACGTTTCCAACCGACGCTGGGATTGGCCATCGGCGGCCGGACGTTCGCCTGGAATGAACGCACCGACGCGTCCGCCCGCCTCCTCCGCCAGGGCCGCGACGCCGCCGCCGCCAGCGTCAACGTCGCCGTCGCCGCCGTCGCCGCCGTCGCCGTTCTTTTGGCCGTCCAGCAGGCGTTTTTCGTGACGGGCGCGTCCGTCCTGCGGACAAGCGACGTCTGGCGCGCGCCGTCGCTGGCGGGATTTCTTCTCTCGCTTGCCGCGTTGTGCGCGTGTTTCCTCTTCTATCGCCGCGTCGAGGCGCGTCATCGCCGGATCTCGATGCCGTCCGCCCGCGGGGCGGAGGCCGCATCCCCGCAGCCGCTCGCCGGCGCGCGCTTCGAGAATGCCGCGGAACTGTTTTCGCCCGCCGCGCGCGCGGCCGTGGAGGAAGCCGCCGGTTTCGCCGAGAAATACGGCCGTCCGTCCGTCGCCCCGCTGCATCTGGCCGTCGGCGCCATGTCGGGCAACGACGTCGCCCTGCTGTTCGCGCGCCTCGGCATCTCCTTCGACGCGGTGAAGGATCCGCTGGCGCATCGCCTGGCCTCCCTGCCGCCGTCGTCCACCGCCGGATTCGAGCCGGACGCCGAAGCCGTCCTGCTGTCGGCCCTCGCGGATGCCTGGCGCGACGGGCAGCCGTCCGTCGAACCGCTGGACGTGTTCGCGGCGGCGGTGAAGCGTGATCCATTCCTCGTCGAGCTGTTTTACGGACTGAGCGTGGACGAATCGATGTTCGCCAATGCCGCGGCCTGGATCCGCATCGGCGCCAAACTGCGCGAGCGGTATCTGCGCTTCCGCCGCGCGGCCGCCTTCAAGCCGACGGGCAACATGGACCGCGCCATGACGGCCGTGTACGCGCCGAACCTCGACGCGGCGTCCCAGGATCTGACGGCCGCCGCCGCGCGCGGAGCGACCGCCCTGCTCATCGGCCGCGAGCGGGAAATGGCCACGCTCTTCCGCGCGATCGAAGGCGGGCGGCGCAGCGTCCTGCTGGTCGGCTCGCCGGGCGTCGGTAAGGAGGCCCTGCTCGAGGGACTGGCGGAGCGCATGGTGGAGGAAGACGTGCCGAAGCCCCTGCAGGACAAGCGACTGCTGCGCCTGGCCCTGCCGGAACTGCTCGCCGGCGCCGAGCCGGCCGAATTGCAGGAGCGCCTGCTCGTCGTGCTGGGAGAGGCCGTGCGCGCGCGCAACGTCGTCCTCGCCTTGCCCGACGTGGACCAGGTGCTCGCGGTGCCGGCATGCGAAACCGTCCTGTCCGACGTCCTCGCGCGCGGCCTCGTGTTCGCCGTCGCGACGACGACGCCCGAGGCGTATGCCGGATCGCTGGAGCGCGCCGCCCTTGGCCGCGTCTTCCAGGACGTCGACGTCTCCGAGCCGACCGGCGACGAGGCGATCCGCATCCTGGAATCCAAGGTCGGATTTCTGGAGGCGGAACACGGCGTCCTCTTTTCCTATCAGGCCGTGGCCCAGGCCGTCGCGCTGACGGACCGCTACATGCACGAGACGTTCCTGCCGGAAAAGGCCATCGAGCTGTGCCGCGAAGTCGCCTTGCACGTGGCCAGGACGCGCGGGCGCGACAGCACCGTGACGGGCGAGGACGTGGCGGAGATCGTGGCGGAGAAGACGCGCATCCCCGTGACGCACGTGGCGCAGGAGGAAAAGGACGCGCTGCTGCATTTGGAAGAGCGCATGCACGGGCGCGTCATCGGCCAGGACGAGGCCGTGAGCGCCGTGGCAGCCGCCCTGCGCCGGGCCCGCGCCGCGCTGCGCAGCGAGAACCGGCCCATCGCCGTCTTCCTCTTCCTGGGGCCCACGGGCGTGGGCAAGACGGAGCTGGCCAAAACGGTGGCCGAGGCGTATTTCGGCAGCGAGGACGCGATGATCCGGCTGGACATGTCCGAATACCAGCGGCCCGACAGCGTGGCGCGGCTCCTCGGCGTGCCGGGCTCGGGGCAGGGAGGGCTGCTGACGGAAGCCGTGCGCCACAACCCGTTTTCCATCGTCCTGCTGGACGAATTGGAAAAGGCGAACGCCGACGTCCTCAATCTCTTCCTGCAGGTCTTCGACGACGGCCGCCTGACCGACGCCGCCGGCCGGACCGTCGACTTCACGAACGCCGTCATCATCTGCACGTCCAATGCGGGCGCCGGCTTCGTGCAGGACGCGGTGGCCGCCGGCACGAGCGTGGAGCAGATCAGGACGCAGCTGCTCGAGCGGGAGCTGCGCGGCGTCTACCGTCCGGAATTCCTCAACCGCTTCGACGGCGTGATCGTCTTCAAGCCGCTGTCGCTGGAGGACGTCCAAAAGATCGCGCGCCTGCTGGTGGCCCAGGTCGGTTCGCGCCTGGAGCCGAAGGGCATTCATTTCCGCGCCACGGACGAGGCGGTCGCGGCGCTGGCCCGCAAGGGGTATGATCCGGTCTTCGGCGCGCGGCCGCTGCGGCGCGTCGTGCAGGAAGACGTCGAAAACGCCATCGCCAACGCCTTGCTCGAGGGCCGCGTCCAGCGCCGGGACACGATTGTGCTCACGGAAGGAGGCGGCATCGAGGTCGAGCCGGCGCCGGCGCTTTAATTCTTCGAGACCTCTGAAAGGTCTCCTTCATCTTTCGCCTATGGCCGAAGCTTTCCCGCAGCCGTTCTCGTCCGCCCCAGAACGCGCGGCTCCCGCGCGCGCCGCCATTCGGTTCGTCGGCACGCCCGACGACGCCTGGGCCAAGCTGGAACTGGCGGAACACGCGCGCCGGTTCGCTTCCCGCGCCCTCGGCGTCCGCCAGGAGGACGTGGAAGAAGCCCTGGGCGCGTGGGAGCGGGACGAGACGCGCCCGCTGCGGCTGCCGAGCGCGGATCCGGCGGCCGTCGCCCGCTTTGCGGTCGGCCTCCGCAGGAAGTTTCCATCCCTCTTCGAGGTCGGCCGCGCGGACGACGAAGCGTTCATGCGCGCGCCGACGCCGAAGAAGGCGCCTCTTCATCTTGTTCCGGAGCCGCCGGCGGGAGGCGGGAGTCAGGAGTCAGGAGTGAGGAGTCAGGAGTCAGGGCGAAAGGAAAAAAAGCCCGCGTTCCGCCGCCAGCGGAAACCGCCCGCGCCGACCGGCATCGGCGTCATGCGTCGTCCGCCGCGCGAGTACGACCCGAACGCCGTCCGCCGCGTCGAGCCGCCGCCGCGCCCGCGTCCGCCGGAAGACGAGGATGACGTCTTTGATCTGCCGGCGCCGGAGCTTGCGCCCGCGCCGGAATCGCGCGAAAAGCGTTTCGTCCGTCTGACGATCACCAAGAATCGCGAGCATGCGCCGCGATTGGAACGGTGGCGCGAGGAATATCGCCGCGACCATCCGGTTTTTTCCCGTTGGCATTCGTCCGGATTGGAGCAGGCGGAAATCGAGCACGCCGGCGAACGGCTCCGTGCCATTCTTTTCACGCTGTTGGAAGATTGCCCCGGGTGGTCCGAGCGCATCGCGGATGCGAAGCACGTCGCCTCGTGGGTGTGGTCCGGTCATCCGTTTTCCAAAACGTTCACCCTTGCCGGAACCGGCACGCGCGTGCGCCGCGAGACGCGCAAGCGGTGCCTCCGCGAGCTGGCGGAAGAGGGATGGAACGTGCGCTACGAGCAGGTCGCTTCGGAAGCGCCGCCGGAAAAGAAGGAACGGCGCCTTGCCGAGCCGCCGCGTTTCCGGCTGACGCTGCGGTTGGATCCCGGCGTGGTCGCCGCGCGGCGGAAGGAACTCGAGGAGTCGCACGGTTCGCTGGAGCCGTTTCAGATCGAGAGAATGCTGCAGGAAGATTTCGTGCGCCGCCTGCACGTAAAATTGTCCCATCTGTTGTTCGACAGCCCGGTTCGATCATCCGATGGAGATCCATTGGCCGTCGACCTCGTCCTGCGCGCCTGGGACCGCAAGCCGGGCGAGCCGGCGCCGCATGTCGATCTGCCGCGGGAAAAAAGCAGGCGCGGACGGAATAAGGACAGCGGATGGGAACAGGAACGTCGCGCAAAAATCCTTCTCGACCTGGCGAAGGACGGATTGCTGGTGGATTTCGAACAGGCGGGCGGAAAGAAAGCGCCGCCGTCCGTCCGGGAACCGTTGGGATATGAAGAAGAACTTTTCGACGCCGGCGCGCCGGAACGCGGCAAGCCGAAACCGTCCGTGTTCGAAGCCCCGACGTCGCAATCGATGAGGCGGGAGGTTTTGGAAAAAGGTTGGAATCAGATAGACCACGCGCGCCGCGGGACAAACGCGAAACCTCCGCGCAAGCAATATCGTCGAGGTGACTCAGGCGGCCGATCGGCGGAGATGTGAGACGCCTCTGCAAAACCCTTCTTGTGTCATCCAGAGCTTCTTGCGTCATTCCGACCCCGCCTGCATGCAGGCGGGGCGAGGGATCACGAGCATGCGCGTAATCCTCCCCCCGACGGACCTCGGGGTCGGAATGACGCAGGGGGGACGATGGCTCGACGAGAACGGACTTTTTCGGAGGTCCTTTGAACATGCCTTTTGAAAAGATCATCTGGTTCCTGGCGGCTTTTCTCCTCGCGGCGCTCGCGTCCGCGGGCGTGATTCGCGTTGCCAGGCGCTTCGGCATCGTCGACCGACCGGGCGCGCGCAAAATCCACGCGCGGCCGATGCCGCTCTTGGGCGGGCTCGCCATCTACGCCACGCTGGCCGCCTGCCTCATCACCGTGCTGATCGTCTCGCCCACGCTCACGTCCGGACTGGTAACGCTGCGGCAGTACGCCGGCTTCCTGCTGGGCGGCCTGGTGCTCGTCGTCGGCGGCGCGCTGGACGACGCCTTCAATCTGCCGCCGCGGCTCTCCATCCTGCCGCCGCTGCTCTCCGCGCTCGTCGCCGTCGCCTTCGGCACGCAGGTGAGCAAGCTGACGAATCCCTTGGGCGGCGTGTTCCTCGTGCCCGCGTGGCTGTCGGATCTCCTCGTCTTCGTCTGGCTGATGGTCGTGATGTACACGACCAAGCTGTTGGACGGCCTGGACGGGCTGGCGGCCGGCGTCGCGGCGATCGGCGCGGCGATGGTGCTGCTGCTGTCGCTGACGGCGGCGTACTTCCAGCCGGACGTGGCGCTCCTGTCGTCCATCGTGCTGGGCGCGCTGCTCGGCTTCCTCGCGTGGAACTTCCATCCGGCGAAGCTGTTCCTCGGCGAAGGCGGCAGCACCTTGGTAGGCTACGCGCTGGGTACGCTGGCCGTGATTTCCGGCGGCAAGCTCGCCATCGCGCTTTTGGTCGTCGGCATTCCGCTGCTCGACGTCGCGTGGACGGTGCTGCGCCGCGTCCGCGCGGGCGGTTGGAAAAGCGCCTTCCGCGGCGACCGGCGGCACCTCCATCACCGGCTGCTCGACATCGGCTGGAGCCAGCGTCGCATCGTCCTGTCGTACTATGCCGCGGCGGCCGCCTTCGGCCTTTCGGCGCTCTTCCTGCAAAGCCGCGAGAAGCTGTTCGCCCTCGGCCTGCTCTCCGTCGCCATGCTGTTCATCGTCGCTTGGGTTCTTCGATATGAACGCCAACGTGCGTAAACTCGCGGCGCTTGCGGCCGCGGTCGTCATTCTGGCCGCCGGTTTTGCGCTTCTGCCGCCGCTGCTCGAGCAGCGGACGCTGAAGCCCGACGCGTCCGTCGTGTTGCCGGACAAGACGGCGTACGACGTGCGCATCGCCGACACGCCCGCCGCCCGCAGCCAGGGCCTCGGCGGCCTGGCGAGCCTCAAGCCGAACCAGGGCATGCTGTTCGTCTTTCCGGATGCCGAGCGCCCGATCTTCTGGATGAAGGACATGCGATTTCCGATCGACATCATTTGGCTGTCCAAAGGCGTCGTAGTCGACGAGGAGCTTGATGCGCCGGTGCCTCCCATCCCGTCGCAGCCGGAAGCGCGGTATCTGCCAGAGGCGGATGCGGACATGGTGCTGGAGGTGTCCGCGGGCACATTCGTCGCGCATCATCTGGCCAACGGGGATCGTCTTGACGTCCGCCTGCCCGCCGGGTACACTCGTCCCGCTAATTAATGATCGCAGGCAAGATCCCGCCGCTCGCGAGCGGCGGGAGGGGCCGCGAGCGCAAAACGATATGGTGGCCGTGATTCAAACGGGAGGCAAGCAATACATCGTCAAGGAAGGGCAGACGCTGCGCGTCGAATGGCGCAAGGACGCCGAGCCGGGTTCCAAGATCGAGCTCGACGCGCTCCTCGTCGGCAACGAGGACGGCAGCAACGTGAAAGTCGGCGCGCCGACGGTCGCCGGCGCCAAGGTGACGGCGCTGGTCGCCGCGCACGGCAAAGCGGACAAGGTTTCGGTGGTGAAGTTCAAGGCCAAGAGCCGCTACCGCCGCAATGTCGGCCACCGCCAGCCGTTCACGGAACTCACGATCGAAAAAATCACGGCCTAGCGCCGTGATTTCGTTGAGACCGTTGCAAAACTCCTTTACTCGTCATTGCGAGGACCCCGCCTGCATGCAGGCGGGGGACGAAGCAATCCTGCCGTTTCCTTCGAGAATGGAAGGATTGCTTCCCCTTCGCTTTCGCTCAGGGCTTCGGCCCTTCGGGCCTCCGGCTGTTCGGTCGCTCGCAAGACGAGTTTTACAACGGTCTCTTCGTTTGGCGTTGACGCATCGGCGGAAAGATGATAGACCATCGCCGTCCGTCAACCCTTTTCAGAGGAGGTTCGGTCATGTTCTTTCCAAGGAATTGGATGGTCTTCGTCCTGAAGATCGTCTCGGTGGCGATGTTGACCGCCGTCATTCTCCCGAACGTGAAAGATCAGACGTACCCTCGCGCGCTTCCGTCGCTCTTCTTGCTGGTCGGCTTTTTGTGGCTGCTCGTCGGTTTTCCCGCGTACGTCGCCGGCATCTTGGCGGAGCAGCACAAGCAAACGCTCGTCCGCGTGCGCGCGGCGCACGAGCTGGCGGATATCGATGCCACATTGTTCGAGCCCGGCATCAGGTTGACGCCGCCGGCGCCGGCTTTGTCCCGTGTTCTGTTTGATCTGTATCCCGACTCTGAACGTCCGAAACGGCGCTCTGATTTGCGCGGCGTGAAAGATGCCGTCCTCGGCGCCGTCCGCGGTCAGCTGCGCGTCGGAGAGCGGATCAATGAAGACGGGTTGCAGCTCGTCTCGCCGACCCGGTGGAAAGTGAAGACGAACTCGGGGCGGACGATCACCGTCGACCTCGCCCACGTGTGCGACAAGAACGGAAGGCTGCGCGCCGAGATTGAGGCGCACGAGCAGGAGCTGAATCCGTCGCCCGCGGACGCACCGCCTTCGTCGACGCCCTAGCCGCCGCGCGCCGAACATCTGCCGGCTGTCCCCTCAGGACGGCCGGATTTTTTGTCGGCAAGAAAAAAGACGGCGCGCGAACGCCGTCCGGGAGAAGAAGACCGTGTCAGCTGGGGAATGTCCGCGACATGCCGAGCCGTTTGCCGTCCGGGCCTTTCGTCTGCGCGGCAAGCGCCCAGCCGATGATCACCGTCGCGAAGTACCAGCCGGTGTATGCGCCCGCGCCGGCGAAGTTCTTCGCGAGGAAGCCGTCCAACAGCGCGCCGCCCCATCCCTTGTTCAGGAAATGGATGCCCGCAAACAGGCACGACACGCCGGCGAGCGCACAGGCGCTCATGAGGATGGTCGCGCGCGCTTCGTCTTGGTCCGTCTGTTCCAGCCGGCCGGTATGCCGTTGCCGGGCGCGGCGCCTGTCTCCGGCGAGCAGATTTTGCGTCGCCCAGTAGCAGGTGAGCGCCCACGAGAGCGCGTTCGCGACGAAGAGGATCGCCGCGAAAAGCAGAGCCATGTGCGGGGTCATGCGAACCTCCGGGGAAAAGAACGGCGAGCGCCGGCAGTTCATCATGTGCCGCAGTCCGCGTCAAGACGCGTACGCAAACCAAACCCCGCCCATGAGGGCGGGGCGGTGGTCCCGGGTTTGTGGACCCGACCGGATTTGAACCGGCAATCCTCGTTGTCAAAGCGAGTAGGGTACCGTTACCCTCACGGGCCCAGAGTCCGGCCCGGGATGAAAACGAAAGAATCCCCCAATGCCTAAAACAGGCAGATGGGGGATTCTTGTCGTGACAACGAAGTAAATCCGTAAGGATCCTACTCGCTTGCAGATATTTCAGCAGACTTTTTTGCCATTGTCAATGGGTGCCTGTGGAAAACTACATGGTCCTCCGTCCCTTGAGCGCGTCGCCGAGCGTCACTTCGTCGGCATATTCGATCGAGGCTCCGATCGGCAAGCCGCGCGCCAGGCGCGTAACCGCGCGGCCGAACGGCGCGAGTTGTTTGGCCAGATACAAAATTGTGGTTTCGCCCTGCACGTTGGGCGAGAAGGCCAGAATGATCTCGCGGATCGTTTCGTCCGCCCGCACGCGCTCGACGAGCTCGCGCACGCGCAGCGCGTCGGGCGTGACGCCCTCGATCGGGTTCAGCGTCCCGCCGAGCACGTGGTACAGCCCCTTGTAGGCGTCGGTGGATTCCATCGTCGCGATGTCGCGGCTCTCCTCGACCACGCACAGCAGCGACGCGTCGCGCCGCGCGTCGGTGCAGATCTCGCAGACGCCGCCGCCCGCGGTGTAGGTGTAGCAGCGGCTGCAGGTCTGGATGCGCTCGCCCAGCGCGACCAGCGCCCGGGCCACGGACTCGATGTCCGCCTTCGGCTGCTTGAGCAAATAAAACACGTACCGAAGGGCGGTCTTCGGCCCGACGCCCGGCAGCCGCGCCAGGGCGGCCGCCGCGTTCTGGATGGGTTCGGGGAAGCGGCGCATGGGAGGAGGCGCAGCCGGGCCATTCTACCCGCCGAGGTTCTTGAGCATATCCAGGCCGCCCATGTCCTTGATCTTGGTCGCCATCTGGGCATGCAGCTTCTTCACGGCGTCATTCACCGCGTCCTTGACGGCATCCTGCAGTTTGGCGCGGTCCTTGAGCATCTCGTCGTCGATCTGCACGTCCAAAATGCGCTGATTGCCGTTCATCCTCGTCTTGACCTTGCCCCAGGCGCCCGAACCTTCGACGACGACTTCCTCCATCGCGGACTGCATCTGCTTGGCCTGGTCGCGCATGTCTTTTACGGCCTTGATTTTGGAGAACATGGACATAGGGAAGTGATTGAGTGGCGGAGGGATGGAGTCAGGGCGAAGGAGTGGCAGCAAGTAACTGGTAGCTGTGGCGAGAGACGCGAGCTAACGCCGAGATCCAGCGGATGCGTCGCTGCCCATGGAGTCCACGGGCGGCGGCGGGACGGCGCTGGCGGCCGGGGGCGGACCGGACGGCGGGGCGGTTGCCATCGGGGCGAAGCCCGCGGCGGCCGGGGTGTTGGCCGGCGGCGGGACATAGGAGCCGCGCGCCAGGTTTTGGAACGACGTGCGCTTGCTGTCGAAGAACAGCCGCATCATGCCGGTCGGCCCGTTGCGGTGCTTGGCGATGTGGATCTCGGCGACGGTCTTCTCCTCCGGCGCCAGATCCTCCTCGCGGTAGTTGCGGTCGGCCGACTTGCGGTAGATGAACATCACCACGTCGGCGTCCTGCTCGATGGAACCCGAGTCGCGCAGATGCGAGAGGCGCGGGATGGCCGGTTTGTTGAGCTCCACCGCGCGCGACAGCTGCGCCAGCGCGAGCACCGGCACGTTCAGCTCCTTGGCGATCTGCTTCAATCCGCGCGAAATCTCGGACACTTCCTGCACGCGGTTGTCGCTGCTGGCGTTCTTGTTGCGTCCTTCCATCAGCTGCAGGTAGTCGACGATGACGAGGCCGAGCCCGTGCTCCATCTGCAATCTTCGCGCCTTGGTGCGCATCTCCATGATGGTGAGCGACGCCGTGTCGTCGATGAAGATGGGCGCTTCCGACAGCACGCCGAGCGTGTGGGCGATGCGCGGGAAGTCGTCGTCGCGGTCGGACAGGTGGCCGGTGCGCAGCTTCCACAGATCGATGTTCGCTTCCGCGCAGATCATGCGGTCCACCAGCTGCTCCTTGGACATCTCCAGCGAGAACACCGCCACGGGCTTCTTGCTGCGCACGGCGACGTGGCGGGCGACGTCCAGGGCCAGCGACGTCTTGCCCACGGAAGGGCGGGCGGCCAGGACGACGAGGTCGGACTTCTGCAGGCCGGCCAGCAGGTTGTCCAAATCCGTGAAGCCGGTCGGCACGCCGCGCAGCTTGCCCTTGTCGCGGTGCAGCTCGTCGATGCGCTCGAAGGCGTCCTCCAGCACGCTGCGGATCGGCACGAACGTGTTCTTGAGGTGCTGCTGGGAGACGGCGAAAAGCGCGCGCTCGGCCTCGTCCAGCGTGGCGTCCACCTCGCTCGCCTCGTCGAAGCCGAGCTGGCTGATGGTGGAGGCCGCCGAGAGCAGGCGGCGCAGCGTCGATTTTTTCTGCACGATGTCGGCGTAATGCGCCACGTGCGCGGCGGTCGGGACGGCATTGGACAGCTCCACGAGATACGCGCGCCCGCCGATGCGCGCGAGCGAGCCTTTCTCCTCCAGCCGGTTGCCCAGGGCCAGCAGGTCGATCGGATCATGACGCTCGTAGAGTTCGAGCATCGCCTCGTAGATGAGGCGGTGGGCGTCGCGGTAGAAGTCCTCCGGACGGAGGACGTCGGCGATTTTGAGCATCGCTTCCTTGTCGATCAAAAGCGCGCCGAGCAGCGATTGCTCGGCCTCAAGATTGTGCGGAGGAATGCGCTCGACGCCGGCCATACCGCGACGACAGGTCGCCCGTATCTTACGGACCCGCCGTCCGGCGGGCAAGGGATAACCTGTGGTATACTTGTGCGCAGATTTCCCTATGCTCCAGCCGGATTTCAAGTCCCTGCGCGCCGTGGGCACGTTCGTCGGATCCATCGTGGGCGCGGGCATTCTCGGATTGCCGTACGTCTTCGCCCAAAGCGGGCCGGAGATCGGCGCCGCCTGGCTGCTGGTGCTGGGCGCCGTCATGCTCGGCATCTTTTTGATGTACGCGGAGGTCGTCTTGAAGACGCCCGGCCATCACCGCATCGGCGGCTACGTGGAAGCCCATCTCGGCCGGCGCTGGGGCCTGTTCGCGACCGTGGTATTCGCGGGCGCCGTGATGGGCGCCATGACGGCGTATGTCATCCTCGGCAGCGGCTTCTTGTACGGCCTGCTGCATCCGTGGATCGGCGGCAGCCGGATCCTCTACGCGCTGGCCATGACGGCCGTGGCGGCGGCGGCCACGTGGCGCGGCACGAGGTTCACGTCGCGGATGGAAGGCGTGGTCGTCGGCATCCTCCTGTTCCTGTTCGGCTTCGTGATCCTGGCGTCGCTGCCGTACGTCGCCTGGCAGAATCTCGCCGCGGCGCGCGCGGACGGCCTGCTGCTGCCCTACGGCGTCATCCTCTTCGCCCTGTCCGGTCTGGGCGTCGTGCCGGAAATCAGCGTCGTGCTCGGCGCGCGGCGGCGGCGCCTGCCGCACGCCATCACCGTCGGCCTGTTCACGGTGGTCATGCTCTACCTGCTGTTTTCGCTGTCCGTCGTCGGCGTCACCGGCTCGGCCACGACGCCGGAAGCGTTTGACGGCCTGACGGCCGTGCTGGGCGGCAGCTTCGGCGCCGTCAGTTTCCTGCTCGGTTCCCTCATCGTGCTCTCCGTGTTTTCCATGAGCTCGCTGCAGCTGCGGCATTCCCTCCAATACGACGTGCGCGTGCCGCGCACCATCGCCTGGGTCCTCGCTTCCTTCCCGCCCGTCATCCTCTACCTGCTGGGCGTGAACATGTTCATCAGCCTCATCGGATTCGTCGGCTCCGTGTTCGCAGGCCTGGTCGGCATCATCATCATCCTTACGTATGAACGGATGCGCCGCAGCCCGGTGTGCAAGGAGTATCGCTGCATGAACATCCCGTCGCCGGTCAGCCTTGTCATCGCGCTGATGTTCGGCGCCGGCGTCGTCGTGGAAATCGTTTCGCTGCTGCATTGACGAAACCGCGTGTTCGTGCTAGCCTTTCGCGTCCGACGGGTTCGGACCAACCGCATTTCGCGGCTGAAAGAAGGAGGAGCAAGATGGAAGAGGCGGTTGACTTTTCGTCATCGTCATACGCATTCGCGGGCTTCGTGGCTGGTGCCATCGGCCTGACGGCTTCGGTGGCAGCCGACGTCGGATGTCCTGCTCCGGTGTTCGCGATGTGGGCGATGCTCGCCGCGATCGCCGTCGGTGCGGCCGCTCTCGTTGTCGGCGCCGCGTTGCGCCGGACGAAACACGCGGACGAGGCGTTGGACTTTTACGGGTTCGGCCTGGCCTCCCTTGGCGCATGCGCGGCGCTCGTGCCGCTGTTCGCCGCCTGCCACGGCGCGTCGGTGGAAGGGGCCGCGGTCCTGTTCGTCGTTCTGACCCTCGGCGTGGTCATCGAGCAGGCGCGCGTCATCTTCCGCCTCGGAGGCGCATGGGATTTCTGGGGCCCGTACGGCGTCGCCATCACGACCATCGAGGCCTTGGCGGTGCTTGGGTCCATCGTCAGCGCGTCTGCGGATGCGCGGTACTCGAGCGCGCTGATCGGTTTGATCTCTCCGTTCGTCCTTGTCGTGGCCTTTCATCCATACGGCAAAAAAGGCCACGAAACGTGGACGTAAGGCCGTCAAGGCTCGCTGTCAAGCTCTCTCTACTCCCGCACCCGTGCGGGAGTTTTTCGTTGCCGCCCGCGCGACGTTCAGCAGCAGGTAGGCGACGGTGAGCGGGCCGACGCCGCCGGGCACGGGCGAAATCCACCCGGCCACCGGATCGACGGATGCGCGGTCCGCATCACCGACGGTTTTGCCGTCGAGCTTGGTCGTCCCGACGTCGATGACGATGGCGCCGGGCTTCAGCATCGCGCCGGTGATGAGCCCAGGACGCCCCACGGCCGTCATCACGATGTCGGCGCGTTTCGTTTTGTCCGCCAGCGCCAAGTCGTCCGGTGACGCCGTGACGGAGGAGACGCCGCGCGCCTTGAGCAAGGCGACCAATGGTCGGGCGAACAGGCTGCTGCAGACGAGCACGGCGGATTTTCCGGCAAGCGGTTCCTTGGTCGCCTCTAGCAGTTTCATGATGCCCAGATGGACGGGAGGCGCCAGCGACGGACGACCCGCTTCCAGCGCCGCGACGTTTTCCGGATGGAAACCGTCGACGTCCTTGCGCGGGTCGACGGCGGCGACGATCCGGTCGGCGTCCTGCGAGGGCAGAGGAAGCTGGACCAGGATGCCGTCCATGTCGGAGCGTGCGTTGAGTGCGGCGATGTCGGCCAGCAAAACTTCTTCGCTTGTTCCGGCTGGATACAATTTTTTCTCAAATCGAATGCCGGCGTCGGCGCAGGCCTTCTCCTTAAGCCCGACATAGAGATGCGACGCCGGATCGTCGCCGACCAGAATCACGGCCAGGCCCGGCTTGGCCTCCATCGCCGCGACGCGCCCCTTCACCTTGGCGCGCACGGCGTCCGCCAGCGATTTCCCGTCGAGGATACGAACCATAGCGGCTTAATACGCGAGCCCGTCGTAGAGCGGGAATCGGCTCGTCAGCTTCTTCACGTCTTCCTTGATCGCGGCGAGGCGCGTGGCATCATCTTTTGCGGCAATCGCCTCGTCGATCCAGCCGGCGATCTGCTTCATCTCTTCTTCCTTCATGCCGCGCGTCGTCAGGGCCGGCGTACCGAGGCGGATGCCCGAGGGATCCATCGGTCCGCGCGGGTCGTCGGGAATGGCGTTCTTGTTGACCGTGATGCCGGCCGCGTCCAGCGCATTCTGCGCCTCCTTGCCCGTGGCGCCCTTCGCCGTCACGTCGACAAGCAACAGGTGGTTTTCCGTCCCTCCGTGCACCAGCCTGTGGCCGCGGGCGCGCAATTCTTCTTCAAGAACCTTGGCGTTTTTCTTGATTTGCCGCGCATATTCCTTGAACGACGGATCCAACGCTTCCTTGAACGCGACGGCCTTGGCGGCGATGACGTTCTCATGCGGACCGCCCTGCAAGCCGGGGAACACCGCCTTGTCGACGGCCTTGGCATGGACGGCCTTGCATAAAATCATCCCGCCGCGCGGACCGCGCAGCGTCTTGTGCGTCGTGGTCGTCACGATATCAAAGAGCGGAACCGGATTGGCCATTTCGCCGGCGGCGATCAGTCCCGCGATGTGCGCGATGTCGGCCATCGTGTAGGCGCCGATTTCGTCCGCGATCCGCTTGACGCGCGCGTAGTCGATGTCGCGCGTGTAGGCCGAGTAGCCCATGAGGATCAGCTTTGGCTTGTGCGCCAGTGCCAGGTTGCGCAGGTTTGCGTAATCGATGGCGCCGTCGGGCGTCGTCTTGTAGCCGACGAAGCGGAAAATGTTGGCAGGGAACGTCGCCGGATGGCCATGCGTGAGGTGTCCGCCGTGCGACAGGTCCATGCCGAGGACGGTGTCGCCGGGCTTCAGCAGGGCGGTGTAGGCGGCAAGGTTGGCAGGGGCGCCCGACAACGGCTGGACATTCGCATGCTCCGCTTTGAACAATTCCTTTGCTCGAGTAATGGCGAGGTTCTCGATCTCGTCGATGAACCGGCAGCCGCCGTAATAGCGCTTGCCGGGCACGCCCTCGGCGTACTTGTTGGTGGCAACGGACCCGAGCGCCTCCAGGACGGCCGGGGAGACGAAATTTTCCGATGGAATCATTTCCAGGCCTTCGCGCTGGCGGTCGAGTTCCTGTTGGAGCGATCGGGCGATATCGGGATCAACGGCGCGCAATGTCATAGCGAAAAATGGATTCGGGTGGATGAAGGGCCGACAAGCGGAAGGAAAAGCTAGGACATGGGCGAATGGCCGTATTGTACGGATCGGGCGGCGTGCAGGGCAAGAGCGGGCGGTTGACATGCGCCCCGAGAATCGGATAGGTTTCAGCGTCGCGCTGATGCCCGCGGCACGCTCATCCTTTCCCATGGCATCGAATGAGACGAGGTTTGCGGATGGAAGCGCGATCTCTCCCTCCTGCGTCGGAGATCGGCCGGGGCCGCTTGTTGGAAGCGGCGGTTCGGCTGGTCCTGGATCGGCCCGGAAGCGAAGAGGCGGAAGAAGCGGTTCGGTATCTCACGGAGCATGGGCCGGCGTCGCGCCACCTGTCCGTCTGCCCGCTGCCCGTGGATGACGAACGCCTCGAGGACAACTTCGTCCGGATCCAGGTGCACGGAGCCCTGCACCGGTGCGAGGCGCTCGTCGTTTGGGACGCTCCGCCGGAACCGTGGCTCGGTCTGGCGGCGCTCATTCTTGGCCGCTTCATGCGCAACCTGCTCGTGCACGACGCTGGCCGGGAGTTCTTCGGCCAGCCGGTCGGTTCCGTTCCCGAGTTCGCCGAGCGGCAGGCGCTCGAACAGCTGGGCCGCCGCGCCCATGCCGAGGCGCACGTCTTCGCCTTCAATTTCCTGATCGACGGATCCTCCTGTCCGTCGTCGAAGGCGCGCGGTTTTGCCGCCGAGGCCCGCCGCAGACTGGGGATCGGGGCTTTCGGACTCACCTGCCTGGACTGGTGCCTCGAACAGCGCATCGTTCCTTCGCCGTCGGAGACCTTCCGCGTCCAGGCGGCGCAGCTGCTCGGCCGCATCTTCGCGCCGGTGGCAGAAGGGTCTTTGAGAGAAGAGAATGAACGGGCCCTTCTGTTTGCCGATTAGACGCCGCCGCTTGCCGCCCGCTTCCCGCTTGGGAACCGGGCGGCCCGTCCTGTCTCTCGCGAGAGGCGGGATCTTTTTTTGTCCGTCCGTTTCCGGTACGCTGAGGGCGCTATGTTCGACGACATCCAACGCGTGCACGTGATCGGCGCGGGCGGCATCGGCGCCTCCGCGGCGGCCAAGTGGTTTTTGGCGGAAGGCAAGCGCGTCACCGGCTCGGACGCGGCCGCGTCGGACCTCACGCGCGATCTGGAGCGGCGCGGCATTCCCGTCACGATCGGCCATGATCTTGAGGCGGTTCGCGGCGCCGATCTCGTCCTGTTTTCGCCCGCCGTGCCGGATACGGATCCGGGGCGCGCCGAAGCCGCGGCGCTTGGCGTGCGCCAGATTTCCTATCCGCAATTTCTCGGCGAGCTCTCGCGAGCGCACACGACCGTCGCCGTTTCAGGCACCAATGGCAAAAGCACGACGACGGCCATGCTCGGCCTCATCCTCGAGGCTGCCGGACTCGATCCGCTGGTCATCGTCGGGTCGCTCGTGCCGGGATTCCCCGACGGCAATCTGCGCCACGGGCTCGGCCGCTTTTTCGTCGTCGAAGCGTGCGAGTACCGCGCGCACATGCTCAACCTTGAGCCGGAGATGGTCGTGCTGACCAATGTGGAGGCCGACCACCTGGACTATTTCCGCGACCTCGACCACATTCGCGACACGTTCCAGACGTTCTTGGACAAACTGAAAGGGAAGGGCCTGGCGGTGTTGAACGCGGACGATCCGGAGAGCGCCAAGCTCGGCGCCGACCGCGCGGTGCGATATGGCGCGGGACCGGCGGCGGATTATGTCGCGGGCGAGCGGCGCGTGGCGGCGGGGCATCAAGCGTTTTCGGTCACGCGACCCGCCTCCTCGGGCGGGGAGGGAATCGACGAAACGCTTGGCGATCTTGTCCTGCGCGTGCCGGGCGCGTTCAACGTCGCCAACGCCCTGGCGGCGGCGTCCGCGGCGCTCGAGCTGGGCGTGCCGTTCGATGCGTGCCAGCGCGTGCTGCGGGACTTTTCCGGCATCTGGCGGCGCTTCGAGCGCGTCGGCGAGTGGCGCGGGGCCGAGATCATCTCCGATTACGGCCATCATCCCACGGCCATTCGCGGCACGCTGGAAGCCGCGCGCGAATTCTTCCCCAAGCGCCGCGTCGTCCTGTGCTTCCAGCCGCATCAGCACGCCCGCACGCGCGAGCTCTTCGACGAGTTCGTCGATGCGCTCAAGGGAGCGGACGCGCTCGTGCTGCCGGAGATCTACCGCGTCAGCGGCCGGACGGACGAAAACGAAGGAGAGATTTCCAGCCGCGACTTGGCGGAGCGCATCCGCGCGGCGGCGCCCGGCTTGACCGTGCGCTATGCGCGCGATTTGAAGGAAGCGCGGCGCGAGCTGGAAGAGCTGGTCCGCGCGGGCGACGTCGTCATCGTCCAGGGCGCCGGCGACGTGGACCGGGTGGCGCGCGAGCTCGTCGCGTGAACTTGGGTTGCCGTTGAAAACGGCCTGGAAATGTTGTAAAATCGCCTTATGCAAGGTCTCGACGAGATCAGCAAGCAACGTGCCGTCAAGCTGTTCGGAAGTGCCGAACTGGCCGGTTTTGAAATCGGCACGACGCGCGGCTTGCAGCAGATCCACGCGTACCTGTTCAGCGGGCTTTACGATTTTGCCGGGCGCATCCGCACGAAGGACTTGAGCAAAGGCGGGTTCCGCTTTGCCTCGCATCTCTACCTTCCCGAGAGTCTGGCGAAAATCGAACGGATGCCGGAGACGACGTTCGAGGAGATCGTGGCGAAATACGTCGAGATGAACGTGGCGCACCCGTTCATGGAGGGCAACGGACGGAGCATGCGCATCTGGCTGGATTTGATGCTGAAGAAATCGCTGAAGAAATGCGTGGACTGGGCAAAGGTGAACAAGGCGGATTATTTGAGCGCCATGGAGCGCAGCCCGGTGAACGCGCTTGAGATCCGCGAGCTTCTCCGCGGGGCGCAGACGGAAAAAATCGACGACCGCGACGTGTTCATGAAGGGCGTGGAGCAATCCTATCATTACGAGGAACCGGGTTTCTGAACCATGACGCAAACGCCTCGCGAAGGGACGCCGTTGTTTTCCTGTTATGCCCGACCTCACCCAACCGCTGCGAGATCTGTTCGGCGCGCGGCTCAAGCTCGACGAGCCGATGAGCCGGCACACGCATTTCCGCATCGGCGGACCGGCGCGCTGGTTCGTCGAGGCGAAGACGGAAGAGGAGATCGTGCGGGCACTCGCGTCGGCGAAGGAAGCGGGCGTACCGACGTTCGTCCTCGGCGGCGGCTCCAACACGCTCGTCTCCGACCAAGGCTTCGGCGGCCTCGTGGTTCAGGTCGCCATGCGCGGCATTTCGATCGACGGGACGACGGTGACGGCCGGCGCGGGCGTGCCGTCGGCGGCGTTGGCGCGGTCGACGGCGGACGCCGGGCTGGAAGGACTCGAATGGATGATCACGCTGCCGGGGACCGTCGGCGGCGCCGTGCACGGCAATGCCGGCTGTTTCGGCGGCGAGACGAAGGATCGTCTCTCCTCCGTCCGTCTTCTGCGCGACGGATCCATCATCGACGTCGCGCCGTCCGCGCTCGCGTTCGGCTACCGCGACAGCGCGCTCAAACATTCCTCCGACGTCGTGCTGCGCGCGACGTTCGTCCTGCGCGCCGGCGACGCGTCGCTGCTCAGACGCCGGATGGAAGATCAGCTCGCCGCGCGCAAGGAGACTCAGCCGCTGAACGCGGGGTCGGCCGGCTGCGTGTTCAAGAACTGCGGGATTCGCGACGACGCGGAAGCGTCGCGCCTGGCGGGCGAGATTCCCGAGGCGATGCGCTCCGCTCGCCGCGTCTCGGCCGGCTGGCTCGTGGAGCAGGCTGACCTCAAAGGGAAAAAGATCGGGCGGGCCCAGATCAGCCCGGCGCACGGCAACTTCATCGTCAACCTGGGCGGCGCCACGGCGGAGGAGGTGGTGCAGCTCGTCGCCGTCGCGAAGACGCGCGTGCGGGACCGCTTCGGTCTTCAACTCCGCGAGGAAATCCAATACCTAGGCTTTTAGCTGTTAGCTCTCAGCCTTTAGCCAGAATTATGCCGTCGGATTATCACAGGCTTGATGCATGGAATCAAGGAATGGACATCACCCGTTCTACGTATCGTCTTACCTCGTTGCTTCCCAAGCCCGAGCAATTTGGC
Source organism: bacterium (assembly GCA_021789915.1). Lineage (GTDB taxonomy): Bacteria > Patescibacteriota > Patescibacteriia > UBA9934 > GWF2-40-263 > JAJYIV01. The sequence goes on from JAJYIV010000006.1 coordinate 41,100, forward strand.
CTGACGAGTCAGATGCGCCGCGCGGCTGTCTCAATTCCTTCCAATATTGCTGAAGGACGGATGCGAGGGACGGATCGCGATTTTCGTCAGTTTCTGTTGATTGCCCTCGGTTCGTCCGCCGAACTGCAAACGCAGTTGCAACTCGTCGCGGAGCTCTATACACTTGATGCGTCTGCGATCGCCACGTTAGCGAAACAGTTAGACGAACAGATGAAAATGCTCAATCGTTTCATTGCTTCCTTGTCTAGCCGATAGCCAATAGCTCACAGTCCGCCCCCCCCCTATGACCATCGATTTCAAAGGCCTCAACATGGAACTGACGGATGCCATCAAGGCGCGCGTGCAAGAAAAGATGGACGGACTCGCCAAATTGACGGCCGGGTTCGACCAAGTCGCCAATGCGCAGGTGGAGGTCGGCAAGACGTCGCATCACCACAACAAAGGCCAGGTTTTCCGCTGCGAGATCAACCTGCGCGCGCCCGGCGGCGAGCTGCGCGCCGAGGAGGAACGCGAGGATCTGTACGAGGCGATCGACGTCGCCGTCGGCGAGATGAAGCGCCTGCTCGTCGAGCGCAAGGAGCGGTTGGACGAGCGCGGCAACGGCCCGCGGCCGGGGAAGGAATAGCGGCGCGTATGCCGGAACGGGTGGGACAACCGAAGGTCACGTCGCCGGAGGCGCCGCCGGTACTTCCCCCGCTTCCGCGCGCGGCGGGAGAGCGCGCTTCGCTTCGGCCGCCGGCCATGCCGCCCGCGCCCGCCGTCCCTGCGTCCGCCGGCACGACGGACGACTATTTCGCGCGCACGCAGGAGGAACTGCGCGCCTTGAACGGCCGATTGGAACAGCTTCGCGCCCGCCGCGCGGAGCTGCAGGAACAAAATGCGAAGCGCATCGCGGAAGAAGCGCGCCAGGCGGAGGACGCCGGGAAAGCCCTGGTCAAACAGCTGGAAAATGTTTCCGCCGAGCAGGCGGATGATTTGCGTTTCGCCCGCGCGGAAGCGATCCGGCGGCTGACGGCCCTCCGGACGGTGCAGCAGCATTGGGACGATGAAGCGGCCATCGAGGCGACACTGAAGTTGGAAGGATTGAACGGCGAGTTTTCGGACGTGATCGAACGGGCGCGCGAGGTGAACCTGGTCGAGGCGGACATCGCCGCGTACGAACGGAGGGCGAAGGCGCTCGCGCAGGACATTGAGCGCCTGCGCCCGGTCATGGAAGAAATGGCGCATCTCAAGGCTTCCTCCGCGGCGGCCGAGCGGCATCTCGAAAGCCAGGCGGACGTCCTCTCCGACGCCAAGCAGCGGCAGTCCCTGGTGGAAGGCGCGCTGGACCGCCTGCAGGAGCCTCTCGGCGCTCTCGCCCATTTCGGCGCGCAGGTTTTGACGCTGGAAGGAAACGCCGGACAGCAAGACGCCGGCGAGCTTGAGGCGGCGCGGGCGGACGCCGGTCTTGGATTGCGCCGCGCGCGGCGCGCGTTCCTGGACGCGCGGGCCGGAAAGCCGGCGTTCAAGACGAACGCCGCGACGGCTTGGATGGACGATCCGGCGCACGCGGACGCTCCGCCGCCGCGGGCGATGCGGCTCGTCGCGCTGGAGGAGGCCGCCCTGCGGCAGGACGCGGAATCCGCCGCGAAACTCGTCGATGGATTGCGGCCCGACGCGAAGAAGCCGCTCGTCCTCGCCGAGGACGAGGCGCGGACGCTGCTCGAATCCGCCGCGTTCGCCGGCGCGGCGCTGTCGAAAGACCTGCAAGCCGCCGTGCAACCCTACCGCAAAAAAGACTGGTTCAAGCTGCTGGCCCCGGCCGCCTTCGCCGCCGCGATGGAATCGGGCGACGCGGACGCGTCGGAGACGGCGTGGACGCTGTGGCTCCCCTCGCTGTCGGAACAAAGGCGCGGCGTCGCCGCGGCCTTCCTGATCGAGGCGCTGCGCGGCACGGATCGTGCCGACGACATGCGCCTGGAAGGGCTGTACGATGCGGGCCTCGATCTTGCGGACAAGGACGAGGACGACCGCGTGGGCGGCCTGCGCCTGCTGGAGGAAAAGTTCTCGCTGCCGGAAATCGCCTCGCTGTACGTCCACGCGTTCGCGACGCTCCCGGGCAAGGAGTTCGAAAACGATCCCAAGGACGACGTCGATATTCTCGGTCCGCTCTCTCACCGCCTGGCGCCGCTTGAGGCGTATTTGGCGTCCGTCGGCAAGGAGAGCCTGCGCACGTTCTCGCGCCGCGGCGCCAAGGCAAAAGAGGCGAGCGAGCGCGTCTCGTCCGCTTTCCAGCATCTGTTCGACGATCAGCTTTTGGCCGGCCGCCGCGCCGCCCCGTATCTGCGCCTGAACTATCTTCTCGACCAGCCAATCGTCCTGCCCCCGTGGACGGAAGGCGTGCGCGATCCCTCCCAGCAGAAGGCGATCGAGGAGGCGAAGCAGGAGGCGGGGAAGTGGGTGAATGCGGAAAAGGTGCCCGAGGAAATGATGAAAGACGTTCGAAAGCGCTTACGAAGACTTTATGAAGAATTCAATAGAACGGTACCTGCTGTTCCGGCGCTAGCGGGTCTTAGCGGAGACTGGGCGCGATGGATGATGAAAAAGGAGGAAACATTGTCAAACGCATGGGAAAACGGGATGGATAGTTCGCTTTTGGTCGGTTTCGTAAAATCGGCATGGAGGTCGTATCTTCAAAAGATTGATGAGGCGAAGAGACGGAGAAAGAACGAGGTCTCCGTCGACGATGCGGCGAGAATCGTCAGGATGGAAGGCAGCGATGCGCTGCGCCGACTGATGCAACGGATGGCGTGTGACATGGCGATGGTCGAACATTCCTTCCGCGTTTACGCGCGCACGGACAAAAATTGGCGCATCGATTCGGATGCCGGCAACCGTGTCGCGTCGTATCAGGCGGAGCACGGCGATGTGAAGGCGGCGATGGAAACGCTGCGGATCACGACGGGCAGCAAGGACGTGGGTGCCGAGGCCGTCGTCGGAAAATTGCTCGAAGGCAAGGACGTCGATGGAGCCAAGCGCGCCATAGAAGTTCTCCGGGAAAAAGACGCGGAGGGGGCCGTCCATGTGACGAGCGAAGATCAAGCTCGCCTATTTAGCATGCTGGCGCAGGCGCAGTTCGACGCGGGCGATCAAGCGGGAGGGGAGGCCACGGTGGAACAAATGCCGAAGGGGGATATGCGCGACGCATTGCTGCGCGACGTGGCGTTTTTGCGGCAGAACAAGGGCGACGTCAAGGGCGCGCTCACCATCTTATATGGAATTTCCGACGTCCATCTGCGCGAACGCGGATTAGAAATCCTCGCCGTCGATGCGGCGAAGAAAGGAGATTTTCGGACGCCTGCCAAGGCGCTAAGCGGCGTCAGCGAGCGGAGAGAAGCGCTGTATCGAAAGGTTTTCGACGCCATGTCGGAGGCCGGCGGCGCGAACGAAGCCGTCGAGCTGGCGCTGAACATGCGCGATGCGGATGCGCGTCAGCATGCATTGGGCGGAATCGCGTCCTCTCTGACGGAAAAAGGCGCGTTCGACCAGGCACGCGAAGTTACAGGCAGAATGACGGACGATGCGTTCCGAAAGGAAACGGTGAAAGCGATCGAAGCGCGGCGCGCGAAGACATAGCGCGACAAAAAATCCCCGCGGGCGCGAGCGGGGAGCGTCAGTGAGGGTCGGCGCATTCTTGCGAGGCGGCCTGCGGGTCCCGGAAGAAGGCGAGAATCTCGCCGACCTGCGGCAGGCACGGGCACGCGAAGGAAAACGTCTGCAGGCCGGCCACGTGCAGCACGGCGTAGACGGATCCGTCATCGAACACGATGGCGGTGCCGAACGCACGATCGCCGCCGTCGACGACGTGGATGGATCGGATCCGGTGTTCCAAGTTCACTTCCCTGGCGCGGCAGACGCCATCGGCAACTTCCAGGGCTTGGCGGTACGCCGCCTCGCCGCGCGTTTTCATGTGTTCGACGAACGAAGGAAGCGACAGCGCGAGTCCCGCCTGCAGCGTGCGCGTGTCGACGATCGGGCGCAGCGCGCGTTCCCGGCAGACCCAGACGGGCGGCACGAGGTGGGCCAGCGGGCCGGTCGCAAGCGTCATGGAAGGACCTCCTTTCCGCGCGGGCTTTGCGCCCGCCGCTTGCCTCGACGATACGGCACGCGCCGCCGCGCGTCAACCATCCTTCCTCTTGTTTTTCCCGTCCCGTTCGGGCAAGATAGGCGGCGTTCCTATGCCACATTTCCTCAACCTGATCTTCGGCGACCCGAACAAGAAAGCGGTGGAGCAGCTGCGTCGAGAAGCGGAGCGCGTGGCCGCGCTCGAGCCGGACATGCGCGCGCTCTCCGACGACGCGCTGCGCGGCAAAACGGCGGAGTTCCGCGCGAGGCTGGCAAAGGGCGAGAAGCTCGACAGGCTCGTGCCGGAGGCCTTCGCCGCCGTGCGCGAGGTTTCGCGCCGCGTGCTCGGCCAGCGGCAGTTCGACGTGCAGATCATGGGCGGGCTCGCCCTGCACCAGGGCGGCATCGCCGAGATGCGCACCGGCGAGGGCAAGACGCTCACCGCCGTGGCGCCGCTGTACGTCAACGCGCTTTCCGGCGAGGGCTGCCATCTCGTGACGGTCAACGATTACCTCGCGCGCCGCGACGGCGTGTGGATGGGAAGGGTCTTCCACGCGCTCGGCATGTCGGTCGGCGTCATCTCGCACGAGGACGGCTACGTGTTCGATCCGGGATACACGCAGGATCCGGCGCCGGCGGACGCGGAAGGCGGGGAGACGGACGCGTCGCTCAAGGCCGATTCGACGGACATCTTCAAGGTGCACACGGATTTCCTGCGCCCGGCCGGCCGCAGGGCGGCCTACGCGGCCGACGTCACGTACGGCACCAACAACGAATTCGGCTTCGATTACCTGCGCGACAACATGGCGCCGTCGGCGGAGCTGTGCGTCATGCGCGCGAAGCTGCATTACGCCATCGTCGACGAGGTCGACTCGATCCTGATCGACGAGGCGCGCACGCCACTCATCATCTCCGCGCCGGCGGAGCAGAGCGACGAGCTGTACCGCCGCATGGCGGCCGTCATGCCTTCTCTCAAGAAGGACGTTGATTACCACGTGGATGAAAAAATGCGCGCGGCGACGTTCACGGCCGAGGGCATCGCCGCCGTGGAGAAGGCGATCGGCGTGGAGAATCTCTACGCCGCCGGTTCGAACCTCCAGTACTACGCGGAGACGGCGCTGCGCGCGCACGCCCTGTTCGACCGCGACGTGCACTACGTCTTGCGCGGCGGGGAAGTCGTGATCGTCGACGAGTTCACCGGCCGCCTCATGCCGGGCCGCCGCTACTCGGAGGGCCTGCACCAGGCCATCGAGGCCAAGGAAGGCGTCGAGATCCAGCGCGAGAGCCGCACGCTCGCCACCGTCACGTTCCAGAATTTCTTCCGCCTGTACGGGAAGCTCTCGGGCATGACGGGCACGGCCGCCACGGAGGCCGAGGAGTTCTCCAAAATCTACGAGCTGGAAGTCACGAGCATCCCGACGAATCTTCCGCCGGATCGCACGGATCTTTCCGACCGCGTCTACACCACGGAGCCGGGCAAGCTGCGCGCCGTCGTCGCCGACGTGAAGGAGCGCCACGCCAAGGGCCAGCCGGTGCTGATCGGCACGGTGTCCATCGAGAAGAACGAGCTTCTGGGCGAGCTGCTGAAGCGCGAAGGCATCCCGTTCTCGATGCTGAACGCCAAGAACCACGAGAAGGAAGGCGAGGTGATCGCGCAGGCGGGCCGCAAGGGCGCCGTGACGCTCGCCACCAACATGGCCGGCCGCGGCGTCGACATCATCCTCGGCGGCAATCCCTGTACGCCGGCGGAGACGGACGGGATCCGCGCCCTCGGCGGATTGCACGTGATCGGCACGGAGCGCCACGAGTCGCGCCGCATCGACAACCAGCTGCGCGGCCGCGCCGGCCGCCAGGGCGACCCGGGCTCGACGCAGTTCTACGTCTCGATGGAGGACGATTTGATGCGCATCTTCGGCGGCGACCGCACCAAGGGCCTGCTGCAGAAGCTCGGCGTCGGCGAGGACATGCCGATCGAGAGCGGCATGGTCACCAAATCCATCGAGCAGGCGCAGCAGCGCGTGGAAGGCCACAACTTCGACATCCGCAAGCACCTGCTCGAATACGACGACGTGCTGAACAAGCACCGCGAGGTGATTTACGCGCGGCGCCGCGAGGTGCTGGACGCCTTTGACGCCGGCGAGCCGATGGAGCTGAAGGAGAAAATCCTGGAGCTGATGGAGGAAGAGATCGAGCAAGTCGTCGGTTTCCACACGGGCGAGCGCGCGACGATGCCGGCCGGTTCCGCGTCGGCCGGCGGGGGGATGGGAGCGGCCGCGGGAGACGCGGCGGAGATCCTCCGCGTGCTCTCGACCATCGCGCCGATCAATCCCGCGCGCCGCTCCGAGCTGGAGGCGTTCGCCAACGCCGCGGCGTCGGCCGCCAAGGACAAGGGCCGTTTGGTCGAAGCGCGCACGAAGCTGGTGGAAGCGGCGATGGCCGACGTGCGCGACGCGTACGCGGTGCTCGATCTTCGATTCCCGGAGCGCGCCGTTTTGCGCGCGATCGAGCGCGCCGTCATGCTGCGCGCCATCGACACCTTGTGGATCGACCATTTGGCCGCCATGGGCGCCCTGCGCATGGGCATCGGCCTGCGCGGCTACGGCCAGCTGGATCCGCTCGCCGAATACAAAAAGGAAAGCTACGGCATGTTCCAGCGCCTGCTCTCAGGCGTGAATCAGGAAATCGTCTACAGCTTCTTCGTCACGGCGCATCACGCTGCCCTGCAGGCCGCGCAAGAGGCGCTGCAGCGTCCGGTCGTCCCGGCGAATGCCGCCCTGCAAGGCGCGCCGACGACGCAGGCGGAGATGGAGCAGCAGGAGAAGCAGCTCGCCACAGGCGAACATTCGTCCCCCCCTGCCAAGCCTGTCCTGAGCGAAGCCGAAGGAGGGGGGCTGCCGGCCGGTTCCATGGCGGCCGGCGGGGGGGTCGTGTCGGTGAACCAAGGCCTGCCGCCGAACGTCGACCTGTCAAAAGTCGGCCGCAACGATCCGTGCCCGTGCGGAGCGAAAAAGGAGGACGGCACGCCGAAAAAGTTCAAACATTGTCACGGCAGGAATGTTTGATGTATACCCACGAAGCGGAGCCCCACCCTTCGCGAAGGGCGGGGCGACAACGGGAAGAAGTTCAAGAAGTGCCATGGCGCGTGAGCCGGAGAAAACCTGCCGGACGTCCGGCAGGTTTTGTGCCGCCCAGCCGTTTGACATGCGCGCCGCTCCGTGCGTCGGCTGGTGTTCTCGTCCAGTTTCTACAAAAACGCCTGGCACGACGTGGGAGAGACGCTGCGCGACAAGAACGTTGTGTACCGCCACGGTTGGCGGATCGTCTTCTGCGAGGAGCACACGGTGGTCGTCGACGGCCACTTCGCCGAACCGCGGAAGGGCCTCTTCGCGCGCTACGTCAACTGGGGATACAAGAATCCGCCCGAGACAACGTGTGATTTCGGCAGACGGGTGCCGTGGAGCATCCCGAAGTTCATCCCGTTCCTCTTCGTCCAGTCGCTCCGCCTGGTCGGCTTCTCCCTGCTCGTCGCATTGCGGACGATCGTGTTGTCCGCCGCGCTCGCCTTCGGCGCGCGCGCCAAGCCGCGCGGCCTATTCAAGACCGCCGGCCTCGGAAGCCAGGACAAGTCCGAGGACTTCTTCGTCGCCTTGTTCGGAGGCGGGATGTTCGACGAGTGGCGCGACGGGCCGGAGGATTGGTTCACGCGCACGGACGGAAAAGGCCGGCGGCGCGGAAAGCTCGCGTGCAAGCTCCTGACGCCCGCGTACTGGCTCCTCGCCGCCTTCGTCTTCATCAGCTTCCGCCAGTGGCATCTGGCGCCGTCGTCCGGGTGGCGTTTCTCCATGTATGCCATTGTCGCCCTCGGTCTGCTGACCTCCGCCACGCTCCTCATCATCACCATCGCGGCCATGTTCGCTGTCGTGTTCGGCGAACGACTGAACAAGCGCCTGGATGCGCGCCGCGCCGGCCGTCGGGAGAAGCAGCGCGCCAAGGAAGACGAACGGCGGGCGCGAGAGGAGCGCAAAGAGGAAGAGGCGCGGAAGCGCGTGTCGATGATCTTGAGCCGGCAGCTGGCGCCGCTCGCCTGCGACGCGACGAAGCCGCGGGCCCCGACGCATGCGGCCCTGCCAAAGTCGGCCAGGAAATTCTCCACTTGGTACGTCAGCAAGAAAGCCGACAGCTGCCAGCCGTACGAGAAGAAGAAGTAGCGCGCCGCGCGCTTCCCCGCCTCTTGGGGAACGCGCGGCTTTTTCGTTCTACGAAAAGGGGTCGGATCTTGAGGATGTGCATTTCTTGACGCCGCCCGGCATCCGTGGTAATTCGCAGATGCCTTTTTGATCCGCCATGGCGGCGGACGGGGCGCAGGAGCGTTCCTTGGGAAACATCGATTTGGGTCCGATCAACGAGCACTTGGTGGGCGTCGGCATGCGCGATGCCGTATACCGCGCGATGGGGCTTGTCCGCGGGCTGCGTTTCAGA
>JAJYIV010000032.1 GCA_021789915.1 bacterium
TTGACGGTCGGACATCATCAGAGACCTCTGCAAAACTCTTAAGACCCCGTCATTGCGAGCCTCGACTTCATGTCGGGGCGAAGCAATCCTTCATGTTTGCTGGGCTGCAGGATTGCTTCGTCCCCCGCCTGCATGCAGGCGGGGTCCTCGCAATGACGAGTGAAAAGTGACTTTTTCAGAGGTCCCATCAATGGATCTCCCGAATCTGACTCCCCTTATGAACGCCCTCACCTGTCTCTTCGTCGGCCGGTTCCAACCGTTTCACAACGGCCATTTGATGGTCGTCAAAGGCATGACCAAAGTCTGCGGCCGCGTCGTCGTCGCCATCGGCAGCGCCGACAAGCATCACGCCGAAAAAAATCCGTTCACGGCCGAGGAACGCAAGGAAATGATCCAGGCCGCGCTGCAGGACGCCGACATCATCCCGTCGTTCGACGTGAACTTCATCGTGATGCCCGACCTGTCCGACGACGCCGCCTGGACGGACGAACTCCTCAAGCGGGCGGGGCCGGTGCACATGATGTGGTCGGGCGACGAGAAGACGAAGGCGTGCTTTGAAGGCCGGCCGGTCGAGGTGAAGACGATCAAGCCGGTGCCGGGCGTTTCCGGCACGGAGATCCGGCGGCTGATGAAGGAAGGCCATGATTGGAAGAAGCTCGTGCCGCGGGCCGTGGCCGACGTCATCGTCCGCTTGGACGGCGCGGCGCGCGTGCGTTCCCTGTAAACTATGACGGCCTTCATCAAGAACGCAAAGGCGCTCGGCACGACGAAGCTGCGGCGGGACGCCTTGGCCATCCTGAGCGCCGGCTTGTCGGCCATCAACACGAAGGCGGCCGTCCGCCGCGCCGTTTCGCGCCGCGGCAAGATGCTGCGCGTGGGGCATGCCACGTACGATCTCTCGTCGTTCAGACGCGTGCTGGTGATCGCCATCGGCAAGGCGGCGTTCGACGCGGCGTCGGAGCTCGAAACCATCCTGGGCCGCTACGTGACGGACGGGCTCGTGCTCGACGTGAAGGGCGGCGCGCTGAAGCGGCTGACGTCGCGCGTCGGCACGCATCCGTTCCCGTCGGAGGCGAACATGAAGGCCACCGGCGAGATCCTCGCGCTGCTGCGGGACGCGCGCGAGGGCGATCTCATCGTCATGCCCATTTCCGGCGGCGGCTCGGCGCTGCTGTGCTGGCCCAACCAACTGACGTGCGGCGAGATGGCGATGATCACGCGGACGCTCATGAAAAAAGGAGCGACGATCGAGGAGATGAACACGGTGCGCAAGCACACCTCGGACATTCTGGGCGGCCAGGCGGCGGCGGTGGCGCACCGCGCGCGCATCGTCGGGCTGATTTTTTCCGACGTGCCCGGCGACGATCTGCCGATGGTGGCGTCGGGCCCGACGTTCCTCGACACGACGACGGCGGCGGACGCCGCGCAGGTGTTGGCGGCGTACGATCTGATGCGCGTGTGCAAGCTGCCGAGCTGCGACGTGAAAGAGACGCCGAAGGATCCGGCGCTGTTCGCGCGCGTGGAGAACGTGCTCGTGGTGTCCAACGCGGTTGCCGCGGAGGCGATGCGCGGCGCGGGTACGCGGCGCGGGTACGCGGCGCGCGTGCTGACGACGACGCTCGGCGGGGAAGCGCGCGCGGAAGGCGCGCGGCTTGCGCGAGAGCCGCAGCCCGGCGAGGCGGTGATCGCCGCGGGGGAGACGGTCGTGACGGTGCGCGGCGGCGGCACGGGCGGGCGCAACCAGGAGCTGGCGCTCGGCGCCCTGGCGCACGTGGGCGACGACGCGCTCGTCCTCTCGTGCGCGTCCGACGGCGTCGACAACACACCAGCCGCGGGCGCCATCGCGGACGCCGTCACGCGCGCCGCGGTCAAAGCGAAGCGGCTGGATCCCGCCGCGGCCCTGCGCGCGAACGACTCGTATCCGTTCTTCGCGAAGGCCGGCGCGCAGATCAAAACGGGGCCGCTTGATTCGAACGTATCCGACGTGATGCTCGCGCTGCGCCTGCCTGCCCTGCCTACCGGACGGGCAGGCGGCAGGCAGGATGCGAAGCCGCGCGCGGCACGGAGGAGGACGGGGAAATGACGCGGATTTCTGAAAGAATCATCCACCGGGATGAGGTACGGACGTGCAGACGGCAATCGCCCAGGCCAAGAAGGCCGAGCAGGATGCCATCACGGCAGAAAAAGACGGTGAGGCCGCGGCGGCCAGGGCCAAGTGGTTGCAGGAAGTCGATAAGGCCAAGGCCGTCACGCTGGCCGAACAGCAGAAAGCCGTCGCAGAGACCAACGCTCTGCGGGACAAGAACGTCGCGCAGCTGGCCATGCAGGCTGCACAGTTCACCAAGCAGAAGGACATCTTGCTCGGTGAAGGCGAAGGCGCGAAAAAACGGGCGATCATGCAGGCGAACGGGGCCCTCGAAGAAAAGCTCGTCGTCTACAAGGACGTGATGCTGGCCTTCGCGCAGGAGCTCGGGAAACAGCGTTGGGTGCCGGACGTTCAAATGGGCGGTTCCGAGGCTGGCAATGGCGCAAGCGAGGCAGCCGCCTTCATGCAAATCCTCAGTGCCAAGACGGCGCGTGACCTGTCCCTGGACATGCACATGTCCGGAGATGCGCAGACGCGTTCAGGGACGAAGTAGTACGCTCCTCTCTCTCGCGCCGGGTACCCCTTACGGGTTCCCTGCGTTTTCCATTTCAGTAAAAACGCCCCGCGGACGGCGGGGCGCTTTGCGTCGATCTTTTTCAACCTGACGGCTGATGGCTGACAGCTGACGGCTTCCCATTATCTCTTCAGAATCCACTTCCAGATCAGCACGACGAGGCTCACGATGAGCGCCCAGCCGAGCAGCATCGAGACGCCGCACAGAACGGCGAAGCCGACGCCGGCGCCGGCCAACCCGTTCATCATGCCGTACGGACCGTACCCGTACTCGCCGTCGCCCATCATCCCGTAGCCGTTGCCGTACAAGGCGCGGCCGTTCGACGGCGCGGCGAGAGCGGCGGCCGCCGCTCCGGCGTCCGCCTGGTCGCCCGGATATCCCATCATGCCGCCCGCCCAGCCCCAGGCGTTTTGATCGGGCGAGGCGGACGATCCGGACGCGGACGGAGCGGCCGCCTGCTGTGCCGTCGGCGCAGGCGCCCGTTCGCCGGTCGTCGGTGCGGCGGCAAGGGACGCGGAAGGAAACGCGAGCGCCGCAGCCAACGCGAGCGCGGGAACGAATGAATCGTGTCTCTTCATATTGGGAGAAATTAAGAATACTGGTATGGTACTCGAAACGGCGCCGGCCGTCAGCTTGGCGGCATGACGGAGCAAAAAATGACAAAAGGGATGAAACATGATTGACTGGAGCCATGCGAAAACTCCTCGCCGCCGTGTTCGCCCTCCTCGTCGCGCTGACTTCCGCGGTTGTTTTGCCGTCCATGGCGGCTCACGCGTACGGCGGTTCCCACGTGTCCATGGATGAGCGCATGCCTTGCCAAGGCGACGCTTGCCAGGCGGGGCGGGGAAGCGACATGCCTGTCGGAACGTGCGCCGTTCATTGTTTCGCTTCGGCCGTTGCTGCAAGCGCCGTTCCGGTCGTGCCCGCGCCCCTGATCCTCTTTTTCGCGTACTCGATCGTTTGGTGGATGGCGGTCCGACCGTCTCTTGGCGCCTTCCGACCCAATCCTGCGCGAGCCCGCTGGAGAGACGGCCTCGGGAAATCCTTCTCGCCCCATCAATTCCGTCCGTTGACCGTGCGCGATTGACCCGAACGCATCGGCCGCATCGGCGGTCGGCGCGTTTGGTTTTTGTTTTATCTTCGTATGCCCATGGATGATGTCCGCATCTACAAATGCGCCGTGGACGCCCTGACGGACGAAGGGCGCGCGCGGCAGTTGAAGGAAGCCCTCTTGAAGATTCCCGGATGCCGGCAGGTGGACGTGAACGTGGAGAAGCGCCTTGCGCGCATCGTCTGCGTGCCCGGCCTGGACGTCGCGCACCTGAAACAGCGCCTTGCGCCGCTCGGATTCCATTTGCGCGAAGCGGCTCCCGTTGAACATCCGCAGACCGACGCATCGCATTCGATGAGCGTGTCCGTCGACGGCATGACGTGCAAAAGCTGCGAGATACTCATTGAACGCGCCTGGACGCGCCTTCCCGGCGTCCAATCCGTCGACGTGAACGCCCATACCGGCAAGGCGGCATTGAAGGTGGCGGGGGAGGCGCCGACGCTAGCGGCCCTGCAGGCCGCCTTGGGCGGGGAAAAATACCGCGTGCGGCGCGGCGACGAAGCATCCGCGCTTCCGACAAAGCGCCCGTCTCTCGTGGAGCTGGCCGGCCTGTTTGCCGTCGTTCTCCTGGTCGCCTGGCTGTTCGGGAAGCTCGGCGTGCTGAAGCCGAATGTTTCCTTCGCCGCCGGCGCGAGTTTCTGGACCGTCTTCGTCGTCGGCCTCTTGGCCGCGAGCACCTCGTGCATCGCCGTGTCCGGCGGCCTGCTGCTCTCTTCCGCCGCGGCCTTCAACGAGCGATACCGCAGCGTCTCGGCCATCGGCCGGCTGCGCCCGGTGCTGCTCTTCCTCACCGGTCGCATCGCCTCCTACGCGTTCTTCGGCGGCGTGATCGGCCTGGTCGGCCGCGCCCTGACGCCGTCGCCCGCCGTCACGGGCCTCATCACGATCGCCGCGGCCGCGTACATGCTGGCCATGGGGCTGGACATGCTGCATCTGGCGCCGGGCTGGCTCAAACGGCTGACGCCCAAGCTGCCCAAGTCGTTGGCGCGGCGCGCGCTGCGGGCGGAGCAGGTTGAGCATCCGCTGACGCCGCTCCTGCTCGGCGGCGCCACGTTCTTCCTGCCCTGCGGTTTCACCCAGGCGCTGCAGCTGTACGCCCTGACCACCGGCAGTTTCGCCAGGGGAGCGACGCTGCTCCTTGCGTTCGCGCTGGGGACGGCTCCCGCGCTGTTCGCGCTCGGGTGGGCGTCGAGTTCGCTCAAGGGCAAGGCGGGACAGTGGTTCTTCAAGCTCTCCGGCGCCTTCGTCGTGATGCTCGGGTTGTGGAATATCCAAAACGGCCTGTTCCTTGCCGGCCTTCCGCTGTCCTGGCCGTCTTTCTCGTTCCCGTCCGCGCCGACGGCCGTTGCCGCGGCGGATCCTTCCGTCACCTTCGACGGCGGCACGCAGGTGATACGCATGACGGTCGACGAAGCGTATGAGCCGGACTCCTTCACGATCAAGGCGGGAGTGCCGACGCGCTGGGAAATCGACGGCAAAGACGTCGGCGGCTGCATTTCCGTCCTGATTTCGCCGCAGCTCGGCATACAAAAACTTTTGCAGCCCGGTCCCAACACCATTCAATTCACCGCCCCGACGCAGCCGGGAACCTATCCGTTCAGCTGCTCGATGGGCATGTTCCGCGGGACGATCCGCGTCGTGTCAAACACGTGATATGGACCAATCTTCGCACATTCCGTTCGATCCGGATTTTGATCCGGCGCCCGCCCAGGCTGCACTCGTTTCCGTCGCATCGGTCTCATCAAGGGCCGCGTTCTTCTTCGGCGCCCTGGCCTGCTTGCTGCTCCTCGGCACGATCGGGTTCCTGATGCTTCTCTTTTATGTCTTCTAATCCGGGCTGTACCATACAGCTATTCTATGTCCAAAACCTCCTTCCACATCCAAGGCATGCACTGCGCTTCGTGCGCGGTGAACATCGAGCATGAGCTGTCGCGCGCGCCGGGCGTCTCGGCGGCCAGCGTGAATTACGCCCTGGCCAGGGCCACGGTCGAGTACGACGAGGGCGCGACGGATCCGATGGCGCTGCACCGCGTCGTCGAAAAGACCGGCTACAAGGTGGCAGGGCACGAAATGACGCATGACATGGGCCATGAATTGGCCGAGATGGAACACGGCGGGGGCCGCATGAAGCACGGCGGCGAGCGGGGGCAGGAGGCGCGGCGCGCGGCGCTCGCGTTCGTCTTTGCCGTGCCGACGCTGTTCCTGGCCATGTCGGGCGTCGCGCTGCCGGGCGTCTTTCTCGGCATCGGCGCGTCGCCGTGGCTGCAGGCCGTCCTGAGCACGATGGCCGTGCTGTGGCCGGGCATGGGGTTCCACCGCATGACGGGGAAGCTCGCCTTGCGCGGCCGGGCCAACATGGACACGCTCATCTCGCTCGGCACGCTCGTGTCGGTGCTGTTCAGCTGGTGGCAGATGTTCCACGGCGGCTTCCTGTACTTCGAGACGGCGGCCCTGATCACCGCCTTCATCCTGCTCGGCCGCTATTTCGAGGCGGTAAGCAAGGGGAAGGCGAGCGCGGCGATCGCCAAACTGGTGGAACTCGGGGCCAAGACGGCGCATCGGGTGAAGACCGACGGGACGACGGAAGACGTGCCCGTCGACGCCCTGCGCGTCGGCGACCGCGTGCTCGTGAAGCCGGGCGAGAAGATCCCGCTGGACGGCACGGTCGTCAACGGATCGTCCAGCGTGGACGAATCCATGCTGACCGGCGAGAGCCTGCCGGTGGCTCGCAAGGCGGGCGATCAAATCTTCGGCGCGACGGTCAACCAGCAGGGTGCCATGACCGTGGAAATGACGAAAATCGGCAACGACACGGCGCTGGCGCAAATCGTGCGCCTGGTCGAGGAAGCGCAGGAGAAGAAGGCGCCGGTGCAAAAGCTGGCCGACCGGATTTCCGGCGTCTTCGTACCCGTCGTCATCCTGCTGGCGCTTCTCACCTTCGCCGTCTGGTGGCTGGCGACCGGATCCGTCAACGCCGCCTTCGTCCCGGCCGTGGCCGTGCTCGTCATCGCCTGCCCGTGCGCGCTCGGCCTCGCGACGCCGACGGCCATCCTCGTCGGCACCGGCCGCGGCGCGCAGCACGGCATCCTCATCAAGAACGGAGAGGCGTTGGAGCGTGGGCGCAACTTGAACGCGGTTCTGTTCGACAAGACGGGCACGCTGACGGAAGGCAAGCCGCGCGTGACGGATCTCGCGACCTCGCGGCCGGAGACCGAATTCCTCGGCTTGCTCGCCGGTGTCGAGGCCGCCTCCGAGCATCCGCTCGCGCGGGCCGTTCTCGCCTATGCGAAGGAACACGGCGCGACGGCGTCATCCGCCAAGGACGTTCAGGCCATTTCCGGCAAAGGCGTGCGCGGTCTGGTCGGCGGCTCGCTTATCCTGGCTGGCAATGAAGCTTTGATGGCGGACGCAAAGGTTGACGTGTCCGCGTTTGCGGCAGACATGGCTCGTCTGCGCGCCGACGGCAAGACGATCGTCCTCGTCGCGCGCGCAGGCGAGGCTCTCGGTCTCGTCGCCATCGCCGACACTCTCAAGCCGGGCGCCAAAGAAGCCGTCGCCGCGCTGAAGACGATGGGCCTCTCCGTCGTCATGATCACGGGCGACCACCGCGCCACGGCGCAGGCCATCGCGCGACAGGCGGGCATCGACGATGTGGAAGCGGATGTGTTGCCGGAAGGGAAGCTCGACATCGTGAAGAAATGGCAGGAACAGGACAAGCGCGTCGCCTTCGTCGGCGACGGCATCAATGACGCGCCGGCGCTCACCCAGGCGGATCTCGGCATCGCCGTGGGAAGCGGTACGGACATTGCCATCGAGGCGGGTCAGATCGTGCTCGTCGGCGGGGGGCCGGAAAAGGTCGTGTCGGCCATACGGCTGGCGCAAGCGACGTACCGCGGCATCCTGCAAAACCTGTTCTGGGCCTTCATCTACAACGTCGTCGGCATCCCGCTGGCCGCCCTGGGGTTCCTGAACCCGGCCGTTTCCGCGGCAGCCATGGCGTTCTCTTCCGTATCCGTCGTCCTGAATGCGCTGCGCCTGCGCCGCGCGAGGATTTGAACCAAAAATCGGCGGGGTTTCCCGCCGGTTTTGTTTTGGCTACAATGGGCGTCTGCTATGTCCCGCGTTCCCGTGATCCAGGCCCTGCGCATCGCCTTCGCCGACGGCCGCGCGCGCTTCGAGGCCGTCTTCTTCGCCCTGGCCGTGTTCATGCTGTTCGTGCTCGTGCCCGTATGGACGACGCCGGGCGACGACGTCGGCTTCCAGCTGCATCTGCTCAAGCCGGGCGTCATCGCACTGCTCGTCGCACTGGCCATCCTGAACGGCATCTTGATCGAGATGCAGCTGTACCTGCACCGCCAGCATCGGGCGGAGCCGAAGGCAACGGAGGCGGCCGAGGCCGTCGGATTCGTCGGCATCGTCGTCTCGACGATCCTGGCGACGCTCGGCTGCGCCGCGTGCTACTCGTCGATTCTGGCGCTGTTCGGCCTGGGCGGCACGATCTTCGTCGTGACGAACCGCTGGTGGTTCGCCGCCGGCGCGCTCGGTTTGACGCTGATCGCCTTGGCCCACACGTCGCGCCGCGTCGCCGGCGTGTGTACGTCGTGCAAAGTGCCGCGTCGCAAGAGCGACGGCCACGCGCCTTGACGCGCGGACGGTTTTCTGATAGACCAACGCCGACGTCCGCAGCGGACGCATGGAGGATGAGATGAAGATGCGAAGCAAGGAACAGAGAGCGTTCTTTCCAGGAATCGGATGGACGATCACGATGCTGTTTGCGGGGACGACCATCGTCTCGGTCATCGAAGGCCTGCACGCCAACAGGCGGGACGGGGTGTTTATGGGAGGAGTCATTTTCCTAGTCGGCTGGGCGTTTGCTTCGCTCAGCATGCGTCTCGAGCGCCGGCGCCAGGCGCTCGTGCGCATGGAGGCGGCACATCTCGTGGACGACGCGTGGCAGGCGATCAACCGCGTGCGGGAGCAGCTCACATCGGATGGCAGCGTCTCCTTGGCGACGATACTCGGGAAGGCGCATGCGGATCTCAACGAAGCGATCGCGCGGTTGTATCCGGGCTCCGCCCGCCGAGAGGACGAATGGTCGTTGACAGGCATTCGAGAACGCGTGCAGCGCAAAGCGGAGGGACTCGCCAAACCCGACGAGATCGTGATGTGGGTCGAGGCGGCGTCTCCAGGGAAATGGCGGGCGATGTTGTTCGATAACAAATCGTCCGGTATGCGCTACGTCAAGATCGATCTCGCCGACATCTGCGACGTCCGAGGAAACTTGACGGTCCCGCCTCAGCCATCCGCGCCGCCCGCGCCAGAGTCCTCGGCCTCGTAGCGACGCACCGGTTCCTCGACGGTCCCTTCACGGGCCGTCTTTTTTTCGCTCGACAAAATCCGACCGGATTGCTAGTCTCTCAATACAACCAGCGCTCAGCACCCCCTAGAGAGCCGATCTCTTGGGGCCTTTGGTTATTTCTATGGATTTCAAGCTTTCCTCCGACTACAAACCGGCAGGCGACCAGCCCAAGGCCATCGAGCAACTCGTGGCCGGGCTTCGCGCGGGCGAAAAGCACGAGACGCTGCTCGGCGTCACCGGCAGCGGCAAGACGTTCACCATGGCGAACGTCATCCAGCAGACGCAGCGCCCGACCTTGGTCATCGCGCACAACAAGACGCTGGCCGCACAGCTGTGCAACGAGTTCCGCGAGTTCTTCCCGCAGAACGCCGTGGAATACTTCGTCTCGTACTACGATTACTACCAGCCGGAGGCGTACCTCCCGCGCACGGACACGTACATCGAAAAGGAAAGCCAGATCAACGAGGAGATCGATCGGCTCCGCCACGCCGCCACGCAGGCGCTGCTGACGCGCCGCGACGTCATCATCGTGGCGTCGGTGTCGTGCATCTACGGCTTGGGCTCGCCGAAGGAGTACGAACGCGTCGTGCTGCACCTCAGGGCCGGCGATCCGGAGCTCGGGCGCACGGAGCTGCTTCGCCGTCTGGTCGACATGCAGTTCGAGCGCGTCGCGGGCGATTTGAAGCGCGGATCGTTCCGCGGGCGCGGCAACGTGCTGGAAGTGATGCCGATGAACGAGGAAAAGATCTACCGCATCCTGTTTGACGGGGAAATCGTGTCGGAGATCCTCATCCTCGATCCGGTCACGCGCAAGGAGCTCGAGCGCGCGCCGGACGTCTGGCTGTTCCCGGCCAAGCATTACGTCGTTTCGCCGGTGCACCAGCAAAAGGCGCTCAAGGATATCCGCGCGGAGCTCGACGCGCAGCTCAAGGTCTTCGAAAAGGAAGGCAAGGTTTTGGAGGCCGAGCGCCTGAGCCGCCGCACGCGCTATGATTTTGAAATGATCAAGAACATCGGCTATTGCAGCGGCATCGAGAACTACTCGCGCCACTTCGACGGGCGCAGCCCGGGCGAGCCCCCGTACACGCTGATGGATTATTTCCCGGAGAATTTCCTGACGTTCATCGACGAGTCGCATGTCACCGTGTCGCAGATCGGCGGCATGTACGAGGGCGACCGCGCGCGCAAGGACACCTTGGTCACGCACGGCTTCCGGCTGCCGTCGGCCCGCGACAACCGTCCGCTCAAATTCGAAGAATTCGAGCGCAAAGTCGGCCAAACCGTGTATGTCAGCGCCACGCCGGGGAAATTCGAGTTGCAGCACAGCGCGCGCGTCGTCGAGCAGATCATCCGCCCGACGGGCCTGGTCGATCCCGCGGTCGACGTCCGTCCAGTGATTGCCGGGAGTACCCCATCCCCGTTTGTCATCCTGACCCCGCCTGCATGCAGGCGCGGGAA
>JAJYIV010000033.1 GCA_021789915.1 bacterium
GAAGCCCCTGACGGAGGAAAGCTCGCCTCCGGCATCATCATTCCGGACACGGCGGGGAAGGAACGCCCCGAACGCGGCGAAGTCGTCGCGGTGGGCCCCGGCCGCCAGCTGGAAAACGGCGCGCGTTCCGAAATGGCCGTGAAGCCCGGCGACAAGGTGCTGTTCAAGAAGTACGCGCCGGACGAAGTGAAGGTCGGCAACGAGAAGTATCTCGTCCTTCAGGCGAGCGACGTCATCGCGGTGATTGAAGAAGGTTTGCGCATCCCTTTTGTTCCTTCCAAGGTTGAATAGGAAAAAAGTTTTAGTCTCGTCATTGCGAGGAGCTGGCACCAACGGCGGCGACGAAGCAATCCTGCAGCCCAGCAAACATGAAGGATTGCTTCGCCCCGACGTTCGTCGGGTCTCGCAATGACGAGAATTAGTGGATTCATTTCCCCCCCCCTATGCCCAAACAAATCGCGTTCAACGAAGAGGCGCGCGCGGCGCTCAAGCGCGGCGTGGACGTCCTCGCCAATGCCGTGAAGATCACGCTCGGCCCCAAGGGCCGCAACGTCGTCCTGGACCGCGGCTACGGCGCGCCGGTCGTCACCAAGGACGGCGTCACGGTCGCCAAGGAGATCGAGCTCGAAAACAAGTTCGAGAATCTCGGCGCGGAGCTCGTCAAACAAGTGGCCGCCAAGACGGCCGACGTCGCCGGCGACGGGACGACGACCGCGACGGTACTCGCCCAATCCCTCATCCAGGAAGGCTTGCGCAACGTGACGTCCGGCGCCAACCCGCAGGCCCTGCGCCGCGGCATCGAGAAGGGCGTCGAGGCCGTCGTCGCCGAAGTGAAAAAGATCGCCAAGCCGACCAAGGGCGACGAGATCGCCAAAGTCGCTTCGATTTCCGCCAATGACGCCGACATCGGCGCCATGATCGCCAAGGCGATGGAGAAGGTCGGTGAGAACGGCGTCATCAGCGTCGAGGAAGGGCAGAGTTTCGGCGTGGAAGTCGAGGTGGTCGAAGGCATGCAGTTCGATCGCGGCTACGCCTCGCCGTATTTCGTGACCAATCAGGAGCGCATGGAGGCCGAGTACCGCGACGCGCTCATCCTCATCACGGACAAGAAGGTTTCCTCGGTGCAGGACATCCTGCCGGTGCTGGAGAAAGTCGCCGCCGGCGGCAAGAAAGAGCTCGTGATCATCTGCGACGATATCGACGGGGAGGCGCAGGCGACGCTCATCGTCAACAAGCTGCGCGGCGCCTTCAGCGCGCTCGCCATCAAGGCGCCGGGCTTCGGCGACCGCCGCAAGGAAATGCTGCAGGACATCGCGGTGCTGACGGGCGGCAAGCTGATCAGCGAGGAAGTGGGGCTCAAGCTCGAGACGGCGGAGCTCTCGGATCTTGGCGAGGCCCAGAAGGTCGTCGCCACCAAGGACCACACGACGATCGTCGGCGGCCATGGGGCCAAGAGCGCCATCGAGGAGCGCGTCGCGTCGCTGCGCCAGCAGCTCGCGCTGACGGAATCCGATTACGACAAGGAAAAGCTCAATGAACGCATCGCCAAGCTCGCGGGCGGAGTGGCCGTCATCAAGGTCGGCGCCGCCACGGAGACGGAGATGAAGGAGAAGAAGCACCGCATCGAGGATGCGGTCGCGGCGACCAAGGCGGCCGTCGAGGAAGGCATCGTGCCGGGCGGCGGCGTGGCGCTCGTGCGCGCGCAGAAAGCCCTGGACGGGCTGAAGCTCCCTGCGGACGAGCAGGTCGGCGCGGACATCCTGCGCCGCGCCCTGGAGGAGCCGATGCGCCTGATCGCGGAGAACGCCGGCGCTTCCGGCGCCGTCGTCGTAGACCACGTCAAGAGCCAGACCGGCTCGCTCGGCTACAATGCCGCCACCGGCGCGTACGAAGACATGCTTTCGGCGGGCATCATCGATCCGGCCAAGGTGACGCGCTCGGCGCTGCAGAACGCGGCGTCCATCGCCGTCATGGTGCTTACCACGGAGGCGGCCGTCACGGATCTGCCGAAGAAGGAAGAGCCGGTGGCTGCCGGCGGGATGGGAGGCATGGGCGGCGGGATGTATTAATCGACGGACAAGAGACCGGGAAACCGGTCTCTTGTGTTTTGCGCGCGTTCCCGTTACGCTTTTGGCATCACTTTTATCCACCTATGGACGAACAACAAACGCAAAAACCCCCGGAGGCTCCGTCGCCCGCTCCCGCCCCGGCTCCCGCCCCCGCCGCGCCGAAAAGCGATGCGGAGGCCAACAAGTGGTACGGCGTCATCGCGTACCTGAGCATTCTCTGCCTCATTCCGCTCTTCGCCGCCAAGAAGAGTCCGTTCGCGCAGTTCCACGCCAGGCAAGGACTCGTGCTTTTCCTGGCCGGCATCGTCTTGAACGTGGTCAGTTATTTCGTGCCGGGCTACGGCGTGGGCTTCATCGTCTGGTGGGTCGAGCTGGCCCTCGGCATCATCGCCCTGATCGGCCTGATCAACGCCTGGCAGGGCAAGATGTGGGAGATTCCGGTCGTGGCCGACGTCGCCAAGCAGATCAAGATGTAAAATCGATTAAAACACCAGCCTTCGGTCTGGTGTTTTTCGTTCAATTCCCGTACGCTTCAGCCCGATGGCATCGAATGATACTTTGGAACGCATGCCCCATCTGCGCGTCGCGGTCATTTCCGGCGGAACCTCGTCGGAACACGATGTTTCCTTGTCGTCCGGCAAGATGGTCATGGCACATTTGGACGCGAAACGGTACGCAGTCGAATCCGTCCGGATCGGCAAGGACGGGAGATGGCGCTTTTCGCGCTTGTCCCGTCGTCTGGACGTCGGTGAGTCCTTTCAGGAACTTCGCCGCCGCCGGTTCGACGTCGCGTTCATTGCCCTGCACGGACCGTTTGGTGAAGATGGGCACATGCAAGCACTGCTCGAAAGCATCCGGCTTCCATACACCGGCTCCGGCGTTTTGGCGTCCGCGCTCGCCATGGACAAGGAAAAAACAAACGTATTTGCGCGCTCAGCGGGGCTGGAAGTTCCCTCATTCCTGGCGTTTGACGCCCGCCGATGGCGCGTGGACCGTCGAGGCGTTCTTGCGGACGTCCATGAGATGGGGACCTTCCCCGTCGTCGTGAAACCGGTATGCGGCGGATCGAGCGCCGGCGTCTTCCTGGCAAGGAACGAAACGCATTTCGCCGCGGCCGTGAGGAACATCCTGCATTCTGGCGAGCGGGTCCTCATCCAGGCGTACGTGCGCGGAACCGAGTTCACCTGCGGTGTCATCGAAGATGAACATGGTTGTCCGTTCGCGCTCCCGCCGACGAAGATACTGCCCAGATCGGCGGCATTCTATACGTATCAGGCCAAGTACAAGACGGGCGGAAGTCTCCATGAAGTTCCCGCGAATATTCCGCCTGGTCTTGCGCACGGCATCCAAGGCTTTGCTTTGCGGATCCACTTGGCGTTAGGATGCCGGGGGATGTCGCGGAGCGATTTCATCCTGAAAGACGGCTCCTTCCACTTTTTGGAGACGAACACCATCCCTGGAATGACGCAAACGAGCCTTCTGCCGGAAGCGGCTGCCGCCATCGGGCTGCCGTTTCCTGCCTTGTTGGACCGTCTCGTCCGTTCCGCCCTTCATTCGTACGTCTGACATTTCTATGAAAGAGCTGATCGCCCGACTTGCCGACCTCTCTACGCGCGCCGCCCGCACCTGGCGGCTGCTTTGACCTGGACCGCGTGGAGACGCAGTTGAAGACTCTCGAGGCGCAGATGGCCGCGCCCGATTTTTGGAGCGACACGCGCGCGGCGAAGGCCGTCTCCACGCGCGCCGCGTCGCTGCGCGAGGAACTTTCGACGTGGCGGACCTTCCTCAAGGACGTCGGCGACCTCAAGGAATTCGCCGAGCTCTCCGAGGCGGAAGGCGACCAGAGCGCGCACGACGACGTCGCCCGCCAGACGGACGCGCTGGAAAAACGCTTCGCCGATTTGGAATTCGCCGTGCTGCTGTCGGGGCCGCACGACGAGAGCGGCGCCATCATGTCCATCCACGCCGGCAGCGGAGGGACGGAAGCCAACGACTGGTCGGCCATGCTGTTCCGGATGCTGGCGCGGTTTTGCGCCGCGCACGATTGGGACGTGGACGTGATCGACGAGTCGCGCGGCGAGGAAGCCGGCATCAAAAGCATCACGTTCCGCGTGGAAGGCCGCTACGCCTACGGCTACTTGAAGAGCGAGGCGGGCGTCCACCGCCTGGTGCGCATCAGCCCGTTCGACGCGGAGAAAATGCGCCACACCACCTTCGCGCTCGTGGAAGTGCTGCCGGAATTCGACGAGCTGGAAGAGATGGAAATCGACCCGAAAGACCTGCGCATCGACACGTTCATGTCCGGCGGCAAGGGCGGGCAGAGCGTCAACACGACGTATTCGGCCGTGCGCATCGTGCACATCCCGACCGGCATCACGGTGCAGTGCCAGAACGAACGCAGCCAGGCGCAGAACAAGGAGGTGGCGATGAAGGTGCTGCGCGCGCGGCTGCACCAGCGGGTGGAAGAGGAACGGCGCA
Source organism: bacterium (assembly GCA_021789915.1). Classification (GTDB taxonomy): domain Bacteria; phylum Patescibacteriota; class Patescibacteriia; order UBA9934; family GWF2-40-263; genus JAJYIV01. The sequence continues at coordinate 4,548 of JAJYIV010000033.1, forward strand.
AGGAAAAGGCCTCGCTGCGCGGCGATTACCAGAGCGCCGAGTGGGGCAATCAGATCCGCTCGTACGTGCTGCAGCCCTACAAGCTGGTGAAGGACCATCGCACCGGCTACGAGACGAGCGACGCCCAGGGCGTGCTGGACGGGAATCTGCAGCCGTTCATGGAGGCGTACCTGCGGCACGAGCTCGGGGAATCGGACCGCTTCGCCGAAGCCAATAAAGAATAATTCCCGTCATTGCTTCGTCCCCTTCACTTTCGCTCAGGGCTTCGGCCCTTCGGGCCTCCGGCTGTTCGGTCGCTCGCGATGACGGGCATGCATATGACCTACAAAAAAGCTCTCGTGACGGGCGGCGCAGGGTTCATCGGGTCGCATCTCGCGGACGCGCTTGTGGCGCAGGGCGTCGACGTGCTCGTCGTAGATGATTTGTCGACGGGATCGCGCGCGAACGTGCCCAAAGGCGCGCGCTTCGCCCGGCAATCCATCCTCGCGCCGGCCTTCGCGCGCACCGTTTCGCGCTTCGCGCCCGAGGTTGTCTTCCATCTGGCGGCGCACGCGAGCGTGCCGGAGTCCGTCGAGGATCCCGCCTTCGACGCGCAGGCGAACGTGATCGGCACGATCCGCGTCGCGCAGGCGGCGCTCGGCGCCGGCGCCAGGCGGCTGGTGTTTTCCAGCACGGGCGGCGCGCTGTACGGCGGCGAGCCCCCGTCGGCGGAAGACGCCACGACCGAACCGCCGTCGCCCTATGGCATCGCCAAGCTCGCGGCGGAGCACTACCTGCGCTTTTTTTCCGCGCAGCGCGGATTGCCGTGCGTGAGTCTTCGCTACGCGAACGTATACGGCCCGCGGCAGGCTTCCGGCGGCGAAGGCGCCGTCGTCCCCGCGTTTTTGTCGCGGCTGACGCAGGGCGAGCCGGTTTCCCTGCACGGCAGCGGTGCGCAGACGCGCGATTTCGTCTACGTGGGCGACGTCGTGGAAGCGAACCTGCGCGCGGCGCAAGCGTCCGCCGTCGGCGCCTTCAATGTCGGCACCGGACGCGAGACGTCCGTGCGCGATTTGCTGCACGCGATGGAACGCGTGACGGGGAAGGCTGCGGACGTGCGTCCGGCGCCTGTGCGTGCGGCGGACATCCTGCGCTCGGCCCTGCGGCCGGACAAGGCGGCCGCCGAGCTCGGGTGGCGCGCGCACACGAGTTTGGAAGAAGGATTGCGCGCGACGGCGGACGCGTATGGCGCCTGACGCGGACGGCCTGCGCGCGGCCGTGGAGGCTTTGCGCGCCGGCGGCGTCGTCGTGTTTCCAACGGAGACGACGTACGGGATCGCCGCGGACGCGACGAACGCGCGCGCCGTCCGCCGCGTGTCGCGTCTGAAAGGGCGCTCCACGGCGAAGACGCCGCCGCTCATCGTCGCGTCCGTCGCCCAGGCCAGACGCCTGTGCCGCTTGTCGCCGGCCCTTCTTCGCTTGGCGCGTTCGCATTGGCCCGGTCCGCTCACCGTGGTCGCGCCCGTGCGCCCGCGCGCGGGCCTGGCAGGGGATGTCGTGCGCGCCGACGGCACCGTCGCGGTCCGCGTGTCGTCGCATCCGACGGCGCGCGCGTTGGCGCGGCGGCTCGGCCATCCCATCGTCGCAACCTCCGCCAACCGCGCGGGGAAGCCCGCGGCGCGCAGCCTCGCCTCCGCCCGCCGCGCGTTTACCGGGTACGCACCCGTGCCGGACGCCTGGCTCGACGGCGGCACGCTGCCGCGGCGGCGTCCCTCGACGATCGTCGCGGAGCGGGGAGGGCGTCTCGTCGTGCTGCGCCAGGGAGCGGTCCGCGTGAGGAAGACGATGAGAGAATGAAACAGAGACCTCTGCAAAAGTCCGTTCTGTGTCATCCCGAGCGCAGCGAGGGATCACAAGCATGCGCGTGAATCCTCCCTTCGTCGCGCTCAGCGCGACTTCGTTCGGAATGACACAAGGGGGCGATTGCTCGACGAGAACTGAGTTTTTCAGAGGTTCCAACAATTAGACGGTTAGTCGCGTCCCTCGCCCCAGCTACGTGCTACTTGCTGCTTCTTCGCCCTGCCTCCCGACCCCTATGTTTCCCCGCGCCAAAAAATCCTACGGACAGCATTTCCTCGCCGATCCGCGCGTCGTGGAGAAGATCGTCGCGGCCGCCGCAGACCCCCCTTGTCCGGCTGCGCCGGAGTTTCCCCCCCTTCGACTTCGCTCAGGGCAGGCCTTGGCAGGGGGGAAACTCCGCGGCGAGCGCGTGCTGGAAATAGGCCCGGGCACGGGCGTGCTGACGGAAGCGCTGCTGGCAGCCGGCGCTCGCGTGACGGCCGTGGAGGCGGATGCCGACCTGGTGGCGGGCCTTAGGGCGCGTTTCCCAACGGCGTCCTCCCCTTTCCAAGGGGAGGTTAAGGCGGGGTTGCCGGCGCTGGATCTTGTCGAAGACGATATTTTGTCGCTGCGCCGCCGCGATCCGTCGCTGGGAGGACGGCTCGAGGAAGGGAACTACAAGCTCGTCGCCAATATCCCGTACAACATCACGTCGAATATCCTCGAGGAGTTTCTCGCGCATCGTCCGCGGCCGTCGCGGCTCGTGCTCATGGTGCAAAAGGAAGTCGCCGACCGCCTCACGGCCAAACCCGGCGGCATGGGACTCCTGTCCGTGATCTGCCAGATCTACGCCGGTGTTTGCCTCGTGGCACGTGTGCCCCGCGGCGCCTTCCGTCCCGTCCCGAAGGTTGATTCCGCTGTCGTCTGCCTCGACATGCATGCGACGCCGGAGCAAGCCGAGCCGGTGATCGCGTTGGCCAAGGCCGGTTTTTCCTTTTCGCGCAGGCAGCTGCACGGCAATCTGGCCCGTGGGGGCTTTGGCTCGGCGGCTGCCGTCAAGGCGGCGCTTGCATCGGTCGGCTTGCGGCCGGACATCCGCGCCGAATCCCTGTCGATGGACGATTGGGCGCGTTTGAACGAAATACTCGGGGGAACGAGGAGCTCACAAAGAACCAAATGAAACAAAGATCCAAGGTTCAAAATGGAGGGATCTCTGCAAAAGTCCGTTCCGTGTCATCCCGAGCGGAGCGAGGGATCACGAATCTGCGAATCTCGTGATCCTTCGGCCGCCTTGGCGGCCTCAGGATGACACGAGGGGAACTTTTGCAGAGGTCTCTGGAACAATTTGCTCCTTCTTTCGATAAAGCTTCTTTGGTATACTGAAGCCCAGCCTCCGCGCGCGCCAGACGGCTATGCCGGGTCTTCACTTGTCGCAGATCGCCCACGGGCTTTCGACCGATCAAAAAATGGCCGCGGTCTTGTTGTCGTTTCTCGGCATCGGCGGCGTCATCTTCGGCTTTCTGTCCTTCGGGGCCATGCTGCGCCGGCCTTTCGACCTCCAGATAGCGGAAGCGCGGAAGAACAGCCCGGCGCTGGCCGCCAGCCAGTCGCCGAACATCGAGGCGCTCAAGCGCATGGACACGGACGGCGACGGATTGTCCGATTACGATGAAATTTACATCTACCACACGAGTCCGTATTTGAAGGACACCAACGGCGACGGCATCGATGACAAGACGGAAATCCTGATTGGGAAGGATCCGAATTGTCCCCCGGGCAAGATTTGCTCCGGCGGAAGCGCGATCCCGGCCGAACCTGCGGCCGGCGGGCCGACGACCTCCATGGCGCCTGCCACAGCCGTCGACGGAACCTCCCCGCCCGCCACGGGGCAGACGGCGGGCAGCTCCTCTTTGGCAGGAGGGGGTTCGGCCATGCCGCCGACGGACACGGGGTCGGCCGCGAGCGCTCCGGCTTCCGGTTCCGGTGCCCCCGTTTCGCCCGCCGATGCCGGGGCGTACCTGAAGTCCCTGTCGCCCGACCAGGCCCGGCAGCTCTTGCAGCAGGCGGGAGTGCCGGCGGACCAATTGTCTTCCTTGTCGGACGCCCAGGTGACGCAGCTCCTGGGGCAGCTGGTGGACCAGGCCCAGGGGCAGGGCCTTCTGAATCAGTCGACGTCAGCGGCTTCTTCATCCACGACCCCTTGACCTATGACGCATCGCGGGTGGAATCGATGGATGGTGAACGGCCTCGCCGTTTTAACGCTGGCCGCTGTTTCATTCGCGTGGGTGGAACCCGTGTTCGCCGATCCTGCTTCCTCTGCCACGGAGCAAGCGGCAGCAAGTACCATTGGCCTTTGCACATCAACAGTGTATGGAAACCGCATTCCCTGTCCGCAGGAGAGCGTTTTGAAGACGGCGCAGGCGGGCGAACCCATACTAGATGAATCACAAGGCGCCATTTGGTCAATCGCACTTGACCAGGTTTTTCAGTACATCATAAACGAAGGAGCCTATTTCGTGGCGCAATGGATCACTCAAGCCGGAACCGGGCATTCGACATTGCTGGAAAACAAATCCGGAGCGGAGATCCTTCAGGAGGCGGCATTAAACGCGGGAGGGGAAGCCCTCGATATCCTCACGCAGGCAGGTCAGACCGAGTTGAAAGCGACGACCGGTTTGGAAACCACGTTCGGCATCTGCACGCCGTCGAACCCTTTCGTTCGATGGAATATGGCCATCGGTTTGGGAAACGCGTTCCAGCCGCCCAAGCCGAATTGCGACTTGGCCAATCTTGGCCAGACGTGGGGTGCGTTCGTCAGCCAGTACTACGATCCGAACAAATCCTGGCAGGACAATGAAAAAGGCGCCTTGGATGCCTTTGCGGGATATCTCAAGCCGGGCGTGAGCGAGATTTCCGCTGCCATACAGCTGAACGGCATAACGCTGGACAAGGCGGATCAGGCGAAACTGGACGCGCTCAACAAGCATTTGAGCAACTTGAACACCGGAGGATTCAAGCCGATCGAGGATATCGTAACAGGACACGTGGAGACCCCTGCATCGGCGGTCGGTCATACGTTCACGACCTACACGGTTGATGCAAACAATAAGGTCACCAGCCATCAAACGACGCAGATTCAATCCGCTATCAATGGCAAATATTTTTGGGCGCTCGGCACGGAGGCCCTGTCGAAAGTCGTCTCCTCCGCCCTTGGCGCGACGGTCGGCATCCTTCCCACGCTCATGAAGGGCATGTTCCCGCCGGGTCCTCCGACGCTGAACAATCCGTTCGACAATTTGGGCGCCCCGCCATCCGCCGTCACGTTGGCGCCTGGGCTCTCCGCCGCCGTGAATGCGGTCTCGCCCATCAACATCACGTCGCACGATGCGTTGTCCAATTTCATCATCTGCCCCTCGGGCACGGCCCAGCGCAACATCGACAACTGCGTCATGGATACGCCGTTCCTCACGGCCGTGTCCCGCGGCTCGTCGTCCTCGCCGCTCACTGTGGCGGAGGCGATGGACCCGAAGGTGGGGTTGCTCCACGGCGACTGGCCGCTCATCTCCAACAACGATCCCGCGCGCAACCAGGATCCGCTGTGCTACACCTACGGCTATTGCTACGGCAACCTCGTGAAGCTGCGCGAGGCGCGCGTAATTTCGGTCGGCTGGGAAATCGCCGCCGCCGCGAGCCCGCCGGACAAGCCGTACACGCTGAAACAGGTCGTGAACGCGTTCAACGATTGCAAGAACAACCCGACGATCTGCCATCTCATCGATCCGGACTGGATCCTCAAGTACCCCCAGCAGCAGTGCCGGGCGGAAGGAAACGGCGACTTGCTCGCGACCTCCGCCGGCCCCACGCGCAACACGTACTGCGCGGACGTACAGGATTGCGTGTCGGAGAATCCGGACGGCAGCTGCGCCTCCTACGGCTACTGCGTGCGCGAAAAAAACACGTGGAAG
>JAJYIV010000034.1 GCA_021789915.1 bacterium
TCACAACCCAACCTGTGTCCGTCTTTTGTTCTTTGGGGAACGGCCAAGCCTGTTTGAGTCCACTGGTCGAACCAGTGGCTTACCGTGGAGGATCAGTTAGGTTGACCCCTTCGTTCTTTCACCCGAAAGCCGGCTTTCGCCGACCGCCGTCCTCTGACGAGGACACAAGGAGATGCACGATGGCCGTTCCCACTTCGTCCACGCTCGCCCACGATGTTCTTGGCCCCGGCTTCATCCATCCCAAGGAATTTGCCGACGCCTTCGAAATGTCCTACAGCCCTGAACAGCTCGCTGAGCTTGAACGGACGCTTCCAGATCGGTCGGTCACTCATTGGATGGCTGACAACGGGTTCATGCTCATTCCCGGGCCGCCCGCCAAAATGACGCTCATCGAAGTCGTTCGGCTGCGTCCGAACTTCTTCTTCAGCCGAGGTGGCGGCTGGATGGCGGAATCGAAAAAATCGTGTGTCGTCTCTGAGGACGTCGGCTGCCAGTGGCTCATGCTTTGCCAAGACGTCGTGCCGGAGTCGGCGTCGAAGTCGACATGGCTGGAGCAATTCCAGCTCGTCTCTCGGAGGAAGGAAGACTTCCACGGGAAGGAAGACGACCCGCACCATCTTCTTCTGAAGCTTTCGAAGAAGTTGCTGGTTCCGACCGCCGTCAAAACGACGTTCGGCGTCGTCGTCTTCAAGACCGTAAGAGGCGTGAATCTCTTGGGAGAGATCTACGCGCGCACGCAGAGCGTCGATGCCCGCGGTCTTCACGCGACGGTCGGAGGAACGGATTCGGGAATCGGCGTCGACATGTACGGCGGCGGCGGCCGCGGAGGATTCCCTGTCGGCGTGGCGGCCGAAATCGTGGACGACCACCGCGCTTCCTAAACGTCCGAACCTTCGGACGTTTTTTCTTCACAAAAACACCCAGCATGTGCTAGGTGTTTTTGTTGGTGACCCCACAGGGAGTCGAACCCTGGTTACAGGCTTGAAAAGCCCGTGTCCTAACCATTAGACGATGGGGCCGTCATTTCGCAACCATTATCCGCCGGAGGCGGACCAACCTGCGGCTGGGACGATGGGGCCGCAATGCAACGGCATGCTAGGGGAAAAAGACGAACGCGTCAATCGACGGGGATAAAAACGCGCGGAACGGAGTTCCGCGCAAGAGAGTGGCCGTCAGTCGCGATCGATCGAGATCGGCTTCGGCAGGTTCGCTTGGATCCTCGCGAGCGCTGACGTCGCCTCCGAGATTTCTTCATCGAGCGCTCGGATAGCTTTCGGCGAGACGGCATCCGCGTCGACGGCTTGCCGCTTCGCGAGCAGGTGGTCGAGCTGCTCCTTCCGCGCGTCGGACGACGTCTTCCACGCCACGCCCTCGTCGTGCTCGACGAGCGCCTTGAGCGTCGGCAGGTGCTTGGCCGCCGCGTCGTTCACGGCGTGAAAGCTGCTGTGCCATCGCATGGCCGCGCCGAGGCTCTCGGGCCTTTCCCCGCGCTCATTCGGCTCGAAGGCGAGCGTGCGCAGGAGCGAGATCGTCTCGCGTGTCGGCGCGAAGAAGCCGTAATGCCTGGCGCCGAACGTCAGGATCACGCGCGCCAGCAGATCGCGCGTCGTCGCGTCGTCGGCCAGCGTTTTGCCGATCGCGTCCAGGTCGTCCCGATCGTAGCGATTCACGCACGTCACCAGCATGCACACGAACGGATCGACGAAGCGCTCCATCTCGTACACGCGGTTGCCGTCTTCTCCATGCAGGAAGAAGTCCAGCACGTGCGCGATGAGTGACGGATCCTTCGCGAACGGTCCCTCGGGAATCACGAAGCCGTCGTACCCTGCGCGCTCGGGATTCGCCTTCTGGAAGAACCGGCGGGCGATCGTGTCACGGGCCTTGTCCAGAAGCGCCTCTCGGTGCTTCTCGGCCGTCTTCCACGGCGAAGAGGGATAGAACGTCCGCCGCGCGAGCGTGAACAGGAAGCGGATGCGCGCCGGCCAGTTGTCCGTGCCTTTTTCCAGCAGACCGTGCAGCAAGCCGAGCGCTTCCTGGATCGACAGGTTCGGGTCGGTCCACCGCGTGAGAAAGGTCTCCCACGACGTGGCGTCCTGGAAGACGCGCGTGTGAATGTCCGCCGGATCGGGAACGGGCGGAGAAGGGACGTTCGGTGCCGCGTTGGCGGCCGCTTCAGCTGTCATGGCGTTCTCCTTTGTCTCCCGGTGTGGGAGCGCGACCACCTTGCGACGGCGGCAGGCGTCTGTCAACCCTTGCCGGCGCCGGCGCGCTCGGCTACGCTGGCGGGCGTTATGCGCGTGCTCGGCATCGAATCCAGCTGCGACGAAACCGCGATCGCGCTCGTGCGCGGCGCGGATGATTCGATAACCGTCGAAACGAACCTTGTTTCATCGCAGATCGACATACACCGCGCCTTTGGAGGCGTGGTGCCCGAGGTTGCCGCACGGCGGCACGTGGACGTGATTTTTCCGATGTTGACGGAAGCGGGCGTGCCGCACGACGGCGTTGGCATCGATGCGGTCGCCGTGACGGCGGGGCCGGGCTTGATCGCCGCGCTGCGCGTGGGCGTCGAGCTCGCCAAGGCGCTCGCGTGGGCGTGGCGCAAGCCGCTCGTGGCCGCCAATCATCTGGAAGGCCATCTCTACAGCACGTGGGTGAGGTTAGAAGGGGATGAAGGGTCAGAAGGGATGCCGGAATTTCCCGCGCTCGCGCTGCTCGTCTCGGGCGGGCACACGGAACTCATTCTCATGCGCGGCCACGGCGACTATGCGCCGCTCGGCGCCACGCGCGACGACGCGGCCGGCGAGGCCTTCGACAAGGTTGCAAAACAGCTGGGCTTGCCGTATCCGGGCGGGCCGGAGGTGTCGCGCGCTGCGCGGGAAGGGAAGCCGGACGCCATCGCTTTTCCGCGGCCGATGATGGACAGCGGCGATTTGGATTTCAGCTTCTCCGGCTTGAAGACCGCGGTCGCCGTGTATCGCGCGGAGCATCCCGAGACGCCCATCGCGGACGTGTGCGCGTCCTTCGAGCAAGCGGCGGTTGACGTGCTCGTCGGCAAGACGCTCGCGGCAGCCGCGCGCGTGCATCCCGCGTCCGTCATCTTGTGCGGCGGCGTGTCGGCCAACATGCGTCTGCGCGAGACGCTCGCCGCCTCCGTCGCGGCACATGTTCCCGACGCGACGTTTCATGCGCCGGCTCCCGCGTTCACCGGCGACAATGCGGCCATGATCGCGGCCGCGGGCTATTTCCGCGTGCGCGCCGTCGGCCGCCGCCTGACGGGCGGGGCCGGGCATCTTGCCGATCCGCTGACGCTCCGCGCGGATCCGAATTTGCCGTTGGCATAGAATGTATGGCCTCTCTCACGCACACGCCAGAGGAAACCAAGCGCCTGGCGGCGGATTTCGCGCGAACGCTTCGCGGCGGGGAGCTTGTGCTTCTCGAAGGGCCGCTCGGCGCCGGCAAGACGACGTTCGCGCAGGGCCTGTGCGTGGCGCTCGGCGTGCGCGTGCCCGTGCGCAGCCCGACGTTCGCGGTGATGAATCTTTATCCGGCGTCGTCGGGAGACATCGCATTGGTCGTCCACCTGGACTTTTACCGTTTGAAAAATCCGGACGAGGCGCTCGAGCTCGGATTGGAAGAATGGCTCGACGATCCGCGTGCCGTCGTGCTGGTGGAATGGCCGGATTTGGCCGAGCCGCATTTGCAGGCGGAGCACGTCGCCCACGTTCGGTTTGCGGCCGAGGGCCACGCGCGGCGCATTTCGATCACACGGGATGCGTGATATCATTTTGGCGTATGCTAGGAGGAAGACGCATTCCCGTCCGTGAAGTCTTCGGCGCGCCGCCTGGGCCGACCGTGCCCGCCTTGTCAACGGGGCATGTGCCGCTTCCCGTGGCATTGGCGGCCGTTCGGCGCGCATACGCGGAGGAGCCGGCCTTTCCGCGCGCCCGCGTTGCCCGTCTCATTTTGGAGCGTGTCCGCGATCTGTTGGATATCCCTTCCACCAGGTCAGACATGGTGCGCTGGTATGCGGCGACGGACGGCACATTGGCCGAAGTTTGCGGCGTGGACGGATGGGTGGAGCTGGAGGGTGGGGTAAAGGAACCGCCGGTCGTAGCCACGTTCGCTTTTGACGAGGATGCAGAGGCGTCAAAGCGCAGTCGTGCGGACGTGAGTTTCGCACGGGACGCATGGCAGGATCCTTGTTTCGCGGAACGGATCGCCGCCGCCGTCTGCCACGTTCTTGCGGATAAAATCCGCATTCGCGAGGCGTAAAATGGGCCGTAATTTCAAAAAAACGAACGCTTTTGTGCATAAAACATTGACAAAAGCGGATTTTCGCGCTAGGTTTCTGCCTCCGGCTTTTCAAGCCGGAGACCGCGACGCATGCCTCTTTGGGCACGCCGCGTCCGTTCTTTCCTGCGTCGGAGGCACCGGCGCACACCCCCGTCCCGTTCGCGGGACACACTGCCCGCGAAGGGCAAGGAGTTGACATGCGTTCCAGGTTCTTGCTCGCCCTCGCCGTCATCGGGACGGCAGGCGCCATGGCCGCCTGCGGCCTGGCAACCAACGGTACGGATGCGTTTCCCGACGGCGGGTCGGGGGCCGTGACTGACGCCGGCAACCCGGACGGCGGCGAGAAGATCGTCTGTTACCGCGACGCGGACGGCGACGGTTATCCGTCGGCCGCGCCGGCCGACAGCATCACCGTCTCGGGCGGCTCTTGCCCCACCGGATACATCCCGGCGCGGACGGACGGCAAGTGGGACTGCAATGACGCGAACGCGGCGGTCCATCCCGGCGCGCCCGAGGTCTGCGGCGACGGATTGGACAATGACTGCGACGGCAAGATCGACGATGGGTGCAGCTCGTCTACGACGACGTGCTACCCGGACAAAGACGGCGACGGGTATCCTGCGTCGTCCGGCAGTCTCGAAGTCGTGGGCAGTGTTTGTCCCACTGGCTACATGCCGGCTCGGACGGACGGCAAGTGGGACTGCAATGACGCCGATCCGACCATTCATCCCGGCGCCGTGGAAATCTGCGACGGGAAGGACGACAACTGCGACGGCCAGATCGACGAGAATTATTTCGTCGGTACGCCCTGCAAGGGCCATCTAGGCGTCTGCAAGCAGTACACCGGCGTCGTCGAGTGCGCCGATGCGACGCATATCCGCTGTTCGGTCGACGCCGGCGGATCGCAGTCCAAGGCCACTGCAGAGATCTGCGGCAACGGCCTCGACGACGACTGCGACGGCGTCGTGGACAACGGCTGCCCGGCGCCTCCGCCGCCATCGGTCACGACGACCTGCTATCCGGATGCGGACGGCGACGGGTATCCCGCGTCATCGGGAAGCGTCGATGTTGCGGGAAGCACTTGCCCCAGCGGCTACATCGTTGCCCGATCCGATGGCAAGTGGGACTGCAATGACGCCGATCCGACCATCCATCCCGGCGCCGTGGAAATCTGCGACGGGAAGGACGACAACTGCGACGGCCAGATCGACGAGGGGTTCCGCATCGGAGCCGCCTGCACCGGCAATTTCGGCATTTGTGCCAAGGCCACGGGCGTCATCGAGTGCGCCAGCCCCACGACCGTGCGCTGCTCGGTCGATGTCGGCGGCAGCCAGTCCGTGGCCGTGCCGGAAATCTGCGGCAACGGCCTCGACGACGACTGCGACGGTGTCGTGGACAACGGCTGCCCGGCGCCTCCGCCGACGGTCACCGACGGCTTCACGTACACCGCCCCAAGCGGCGTGATCGTGTCCTATCGGGTTATGGCGTGTGCGGACAGCTCGTGCGTCAACGGGACGACGCTGGTCGACCGCCTGCTCTACAGCTCCTCGTCCCTTACCTTCGCCAACACGGTGGCGAAGGGGACGGGCGGCGGTACGCGGTACTACCGCGTGAACATCGACATGGCCGCTGCGGCGGGCGATCCGCCCACGAGCTGGGGGTGCATGGGGAACGGGATCCTCTTGGGTTCCTTCGTCGACGCCAGTCAGGGATCCAAGCTCGTCGCTGCCAACGGCGTCTTTCCCAATGGCGTCGGCGGTTGCGAGAACGTCTCGGAATTTCAGGACCTGTAGCGACGCGCAGCGTTGCCGTCGCGTCGAACCGTCAGGAGACGCCCTGGCAAGGCGGGCGCCGGCCTCTCTCACGCGCTCTCGGAGTGATCTTCCGAGAGCGTTTTCTTTTTGGGCGTGACCCGGATCTTGACTTTTTTCGATTTTGTGATACGTTCCCGTCTCGGTCTTTCACGCGCTCCTTTTGAAAGCGGCGTTTTGCGGCTGAAACTCGGCCCCAAGATGCCGCTTTCAACGACAACTCCTGACAAACCGAGTTTCTCGGCGCGGGACAGTCGGCGGCACACAAGGAGGCAACGCCATCATGGCCAGCCCCATCAGCACCACCCCGCACGACGTCATGCATTCCACGCTTCGCATCCTGAGCGACGCGGGGTGCACCGACGAACACGCCGCTTGGCTGCGGCGCATGAAGGATGGCAAGCCGGCCAATGCGGCGGCGGTCGTCCAGTTCATCGACGACCAAATCCGACTCGAGGCCGAAGCCCTCGTCAAGAACCCGTTCGAGATGACGGTCGAGGAGCAGATCGCCTCTCTCCGCGCCGCGTACGCCGAAACCTTCGTTCCGCTCGGCATCCCGATGATCTCCGAAGAGGAGATCATCACCCTCATCGCGACGGCTCCCGCCTGGCCCAAGGGTCCCGACTGCTACCGCGTCTTCGACCTCTGCTGGGGCGAAGGGCGCGACGGCGTGATCCAGACCTTCGAGGCCCACGCCGCGCGCTTCAAGCGCGTCCACGCCAAGAACTGGCGCTGGAATCTGCTCCTGTCGGGCAACCACCCGTACAAGGGCAAGGACGTCGATCGCCTCCGGCTGCTCGTCGGAAACGAGACGCACAAGCCGTGCGTCTCGTGGACGATCGTCGACCTCTCGGCCAACCGGCAGCGCAGGAGCATCACGGACGTCCGTGGGCCGAACTCGCTCGCGCAGGTCGGCATCATCCTTGGCTGGCTCTTCCCCAAGCGGGTCGAGGCAATCGACTACAAGGAGTGGTACGCCTGGTTCTGCGCCGGGTACGAGTCCAACGTCCCCGAGTACGACGAGTCGTGGCAGCGCGTGCCGTGCGTCAACCGAGGCCTGGGCGATGGCACGTCGAGCCTCAGCGCCAGCAACCGTGGCAACGACAGCTCCGGGTACGCGGTGCCCGTGTCCCAGGGAGTGCAGCGCTAGGGAGTCTTGGTCCCTCAGACCTTGGCTCCCTTTTTCTTTTCATCAACCTCAAAACCGGCCGCGTGGCCGGTTTTAGGATTCTTCCCCCGCGATGCGGAAAACTTCTTCCACGGTGGTGATGCCGTCCACCGCCTTGAGCAATCCGTCCTGCGTCATCGTCGTCATGCCTTGCTGTTCCGCCAGCTGCCGCACCTTGTACTCGTCCAGCGTCTCCGACATGGCGGCGCGCACGGCATCGTCCATCACCAGGATTTCGTAAATGCCGATGCGGCCCTTGTAGCCGGTGCCGTTGCACGCCGCGCAGCCCTTGCCGTGAGAGAATTTCACCGCGTTGACGTCCGCGATCTTCTCGCCGGACGCCTCCGGGATTTTGGCCAGGATTTCCCGCACCTTTTTGAGCGTCTCGGCGTCGAGCGCCAGCTCTTCCTTGCACGCCGTGCAGATCTTGCGCACCAAACGCTGGCCGATGATCGCGTTCATCGCCGGCGAGATCAGGAACGGCTTCACGCCCATGGAGATGAAACGCGGCAAGGCGCCGGCCGCGTCGTTGGTGTGCAGCGTGGAAAGCATCAAGTGGCCGGTCAAGGCCGCGTTGATGGCCGTCTCCGCCGTTTCCAAATCGCGGATTTCGCCGACCATGACGATGTCCGGGTCCTGGCGCAGGATGGAGCGCAGGCCCGAGGCGAACGTGTACTGCCTGGCGTGGTCGATCTGCGACTGGTTGACGCCCTCGAGCTTGTATTCGATCGGATCTTCCAGCGTGAGGATTTTCACGTCCGGCGTGTTCAGCTTGCGCAGGATGGCGTACAGCGTGGTCGTCTTGCCGCTTCCGGTCGGGCCGGTGGTGACGACCATGCCGTGCGGCTTTTCGATTTCGCGCGTGAGCTTCTTCAAGGCAAGCGGACGCAGGCCGAGCTGGTCGAAGCTCACGTTGATGGCGGAGGGCTTCAGGATGCGCATCACGACGGATTCGCCCCAATTGGTCGGGATGGTGGACACGCGCACGTCCGTGTCGCCGCTCTTCAGGAAAATCGTGAAGCGGCCGTCCTGCGGCCGGTCGGTGACGTTGATCTTGAGGCCGCTGATCAGCTTGATGCGGCTGATGATGCGCTTCCACATCTCGTGCGGCACGCTCGCCACTTCCTGCAGGAGCCCGTCGATGCGGAAACGGAAAATGACGTTTTTTTCTTCCGCCTCGATGTGCACGTCGGACGTGGCGAACTGCAGCGAGGCGGCCATGACGACGGTCATGATGTCCGTCACGGATGCATTGGACACCGTCGTTTGGATGTCCTGGAACGTCTTGAGCCTGGATTCGAACCTGGACAGCTCGTCGTCCGTAATCTTTACGCCTTTTATGATGGTTTTCAGCTTGGGCAGCGCGTCGTACAGCTTGAGCGCCGCGGCGAAGCTCTCGTCGGAAATCTTGTAGAGGCCGCCGTGGGCCTGGTTGCGCTCGCCGAGCTGGTACGCCAATTCGCGCACGGCCTGGGACGCCGGATCGACGGCCGCCACGCGCACTTCGGGACCGGTGAACAGGAAACACACGGCCTTGAGCGCTTCGGCCTGCTCGCGCGGAACCTGCGTGAGCGCTTCCGGGCTGATCGGAAATCCCTTGAGGTTGACGTACGGGATGCCGCGCGCGCTCGCCTGCCGCTGCGCTTCTTCCTCAAGCTCCTTGAGGCGCACATCGTGCATTTTCTCCTCGAATTTTTCCGTAACCGAAGGCGCGCCGCCGCCCGCCGCCGTTGCTTCGTCTTGATCGGGCTTCTTCAACAAGTCTTCGATGCTGCCCGTGCCGTTCGACATAATGCCCGCATTGTAGCGGGAAATGCCGAGAGGGACAAAGAATGAGAAAAATCAAAATGGCAAGATCAAAGGTTAAAATAACCGAACAAAACTAAGAAAGGTTGCAAAAAACCAAGTCCCATTTGGAACTTGGTTTTTTCTCCGATCATTTGAATCTTCCGTCTTCCTCCGATTGGTTCTTTTTTCATCCGACATGCGCCGGGTGGAACCAGCGCTTGAGGCGCGCCACGATGCGCGGCCCGTGCACGGGGTGCAGGGCGCGTTCATAAAAGCGCAGCCAGACGGCCAGGCGGAACATCGACAGCATGCTCCAAAACACCAGCGCCGCCGCGCAGAACGCGAGGATGCCGACGGCGCCGATGAGCCCCATGCCGCCGTACCATCCGCTGGATGGCATCGCCGCGAAGAACAGCCACAGGGGCAGGACGGCAAGCGTGACCGCCATCGCAAACCCGAGCATCGCCAGGATGCTGACGGCGAGCAGAACGGCGCCGGTCTCCAAGGACTCCAGCCATCGGGCGAAGAACAGGCGCGTTCCAGCCTCCAACGACTCCGTGACGGAAGCCCCGCGCCGCGCGGCGTGGATGGACGCGTACAGCGCGACGACGTTGCCCCCGACGGCGAGCGGCAGGAACAGGAGGATGGACAATCCCGTGGCG
>JAJYIV010000007.1 GCA_021789915.1 bacterium
CTCGCAACACCTCCTTTATAGTCGCCATAGTCATATGGCGACACGGTAACCGGAATTAGTATCTACCCGGAGAAACTCAGTAACCGTTAATAGTATCTACAGCGGGTCTCGTCCGTCTTTGTTTCCTTTCTGCTATACTCGCCGCGTGTGGTCTATCCTTTTTTGCTCATCCTGGCGCTTGCGCTGTTCGCCGCGCTCGCGTGGCACAGCCGGCCGCTCGCCGTCGCGCTCGTCGCCGCGGCGCTGCCGTGCTATCTGCTGCGCTTCGATCTCTTCGGATTGCCGACGACGCTCCTGGAATGGCTGACGATCGTCTTGATCGTCTCCTGGATCGCACGCGGCGAGTGGAAGCGCGTGCGCGATCTGCCGCGGCCGTGGCTGTACGCCGCCGGGTTTATGCTGCTCGCCGCCGTCGTCGCCACGATCACCAGCGCGGACCGCCACGCCGCGCTCGGCATCCTCAAGGCCTACTTCGTCGAGCCGATCCTCTTCTTCCTCGTCGCCGCCACGACGCTGACGCAGCCGCGCGACCGCTTGCGAACCGTCTTCGCGTTCGGCGCGGGCGCCGCTTTCGCCTCCCTCGTCGCGGTGTTCCAGCGCGCCACGGGCTTGGCGATTCCGGTACCGTGGGACGTCTCCCGCCGCGCCACCGGCCCGTTCCCGTACCCGAACGCGCTCGCGCTGTACGTCGAGCCCGCCGTCGTGCTCGCCGCGTTCCGCCTGTACGAGCTTGCCTGCGCGCAAACGAAGAACGCGCGCGCCATCGCCGCGTGGGCCGCGATCGCCGCGCTCGGCGCCGCGGGCGTCGTGCTCGCGCAAAGCGAAGCCGGCGGCGCGGCGCTGCTCGCCACGCTGTTCGCCGCTTCGCTCTTCGTTCCCCGCCTGCGCCGCTTCACGGTCCCGCTCGCCGGCGCGGCGCTCGCGATCTTCTTCGCCATCCCGGCCGGCCGTCGCTATCTCATCCAAAAAATCCAATTCGGCGATTATTCCGAACAGGTGCGGCTCGGCCAGTGGCAGGAGACGTGGAACATGCTGAGGACGCGGCCGATCTTCGGCGCCGGGCTCTCGGGCTATCCCGCGGCGCTCAAACCGTTTCACACGCACACGGCCGACGAGATCTTCCAGTACCCGCACACGCTGGTGTTCAACGTGTGGAGCGAACTCGGGCTGCTCGGGCTTGCGGCGCTGGCGTTCCTTGCGTGGGCCGCCGTGCGCGCCGTCCGCGACGGGCGGGAGCGCCCCGAGCGCTGGTTCGTGTTCGCCTGCCTGGCCGTCTTCGCGGAGATGACGCTCCACGGGCTGGCGGACGTCCCGTATTTCAAGAATGATTTGTCCGTTTTGACCTGGATCTTTTTGGCTCTTCTCGTCGCCGCCGCCTATGGACGAACATCCGCCCGCAACGCCATATAAGCCGGGGCGCGGATTCTGTCTTGTCGCCGTGCTCGTCCTGGCGGCGGCCGTCCTGCTGTTGTCGAAAATCGTGCACGTCATGTACCCGCCGCCCGCTGTGCCCCTGTTCGAGCCGGCGGCCGGCCTGCGCACGTTCCCGACGGTCGATGCGGCGGTCCAGGCGGGCGTGTCCCTGCGCCTGCCCGCGGAGGCCTTCGGCGCGCAGCCCTACGCCGTCGCGCAATACATGTCTCCGTCTCCGCTGTACCCGGCCGGCACGACGGACACGGTCTACGCGGCCGGCGGCGCGCGGCGCTTCGACGTGATGGAACTTCCCGTCGCCTTGTCGGATCCCAAGGTGCGCGCGCTCGAGGCCGGCGCGGCCGGCGGCCGCATGGACGTGAACGGGATGGACGGGCGCATCTTCCTGGCGTCCGGCGCGAACCCCGTCTGCCTGGATGCGACGAGGGAGCGTCCGCTGCGCGTCTGCCAGATCGGCGCGCGCCTTGTCTTTGGCGGCGCGCACGGAACGTTCATCATCCTGGAAGACGGCGACGGGCTGACGGAGGGAGAGATGATCGCGATCGCACGGTCGATGCCGGCGGCGCCATGACGAAAAAACGCCCCGTCGTATGACGAGGCGTTTTTTGCGCGGGCTACTTGCTGCACTTGCGCAGCATGGGGCACGACAGGATGGCGATGTTGGCGAGCACCCACAGGACGAGGGCGCTCCACCAGAGATTGCCGTCGACCTTGAGGAGCATCTCCCCGTAGTAGAGGAGGACGTAAAAGGCGACTTCGGACAGGATGCCGTACGACCACCACTCGGACGTCTTTCCGGACATAGACGCGCTCGTAAAGAATAAAATGCTTTCGCAAGGGAGAAGGCCCGCTTCAGGCCGCGGTGCCCTGATGCCACGCGTTCAAGCCGCCTTCCAAGTGCTCGATGTCGTAGCCCTTCTTTTTTAATTCGTCGGCGACGATGGCGCAGCGCGATCCCGTCTTGCAGATCGTCACGATCTTCCTGTCTTTCGGCAGCGTTCCCTGCATCGCGTCGACGAACACCTGGCCCATCGGCACGTTTTTCGATCCCGGAATGGCGTCTTCGCCCCCTCCGTACTCGTGGGCCTCGCGCACGTCGAGCATTTCGACGGGTCTTCCTTCCTTCAAATGCGTCCGCAATGCTTCCACGGTCATAGGAACGATTGGAAAAGAATGAAGCACGGGGATAGTATACTTCCAATGCCGACTATTGGAAACAACCGGGCCCTCGTGGCGCGCGCCGCCCCCCTGGCGGTCTTCGCGATTTCGCTCGCGCTGTTTTTCCGATGGACGGTCGGCGGCCATCTCGTCGCCCTCCTGACGCCGCGCGGGTTCGTCGCCGCGCGGGAGCGCGACGTCATCGTCGCGTCCGTCGGATTGATGCTCGCCGTGGCCGTCCCGACGCTCGCCGCTCTCTACGCCGTCGCCTGGCATTTCCGCGCCGACAATCCGCGCGCCAAGCGCGCGCGGATTGTCGGCGCGGCGCCCCATCGCTGGTGGCGGGAACTCTGGCTGTAGCTCATCCCCGCCGCCCTGGTGGCCGCGCTCGCAACCATCGCCTGGCGCAGCACGCATCTGCTGGATCCGTACGCGCCGCTTCCCGCCGCGGCCTCTTCCGCGCCGCCGCTTCAGGTGGACGTGGTCGCCCTGCGGTGGAAGTGGCTCTTCCTCTACCCGGCGCAGGGCATCGCGACCGTCAACGCGCTGGCATTCCCCGCGCGCACGCCGGTGCATTTCCTGCTGACGGCCGACGGGCCCATGAGCTCGTTCTGGATCCCGCAGCTCGGCAGCCAGATCTACGCCATGGCCGCCATGCAGACGCAGCTCACGCTGGAAGCCGACCGCCCCGGCGCGTACGAGGGACGCGACACGGAGATCAACGGCGATGGCTACGCCGGCATGGCGTTTCGCGCCGTCGCCGTGCCGCCGCAGGATTTCGCCGCGTGGGCGGCGCAGGCGAAATCGTCGCCGCAGCGGCTTGATCGCGCGGCCTACGAAGCGCTCGCGCAGCCAAGCTCCTCCGTGCCGCCGGCATTCTACGGCTCGATCGATCCGGACCTGTTCGCGTGGATCGTGACGAAGGACATGACGCCCCCGTCCGGCATGAAGCCGGGCATGTGATATGAGCTTCCTCTTCGGCAATCTGACGCCCGCCGACCTGCCGCACAGCTGGTACATGATCGGCGGCACGGTCACGATCGCCGCGCTGCTGCTCGTTGCCTCGGCGCTTTTGACGCGCTTCAAGCGCTGGGGCTGGCTCTGGCGCGAATGGCTCACGTCCACGGATCCGAAGCGCATCGGCGTGATGTACATTCTGATGGCGCTGGCGATGCTGCTGCGCGGGGGCGTGGACGCCGGCATGATCTGGCTGCAGCAGTCGCTCTCGGTCGGCGCGTCGCAAGGGTATCTCACCGCCAGCCACTTCCAGCAGATCTTCACCGCGCACGGCGACATCATGGTGTTCTTCGCCACGATGGGACTCCTGATCGGCCTCATGAACCTGGTCGTGCCGCTGCAGATCGGCGCGCGCGACCTCGCCTTTCCCTTCCTCAACTCGCTGGGCTTCTGGCTCTACGTCGCCGGCGCCGTGCTTATCAACGCGTTCTTCGCCTTCGGCGGCTCATACGCCGCCACGGGCTGGCTGTCGCTGCCGCCGTTGGCCGAGCTCGCTTACAGCCCGGGCGTCGGCGTGGATTACTGGGTGTGGAGCCTGCAGATCTCGGGCCTGGGCAGCCTGCTTTCCGGCCTCAACTTCTTCGTGACGATCCTGCGGAAGCGCGCGCCGGGCATGACGCTGATGCGCATGCCGCTGTTCACCTGGACGTCACTGTGCGCCTCCGCGCTCATCCTCACCGCCTTCCCGGTGCTGACCGTGACCACGCTGCTCATCTGGCTGGACCGCTTCTTCGGCCTGCACTTTTTCACCACGACGAACGGCGGCAATCCGATGATGTATGTCAACCTCATCTGGATGTGGGGGCACCCGGAAGTGTACATCCTCGTGTTGCCGTCCTTCGGCGTGTTCTCCGAAGTCGTCTCGACGTTCTCCGGCAAACGCCTGTTCGGCTACGTCTCCATGGTCCTCGCGGCGATCACGCTCACGTTCCTTTCGTCGCTCGTGTGGCTGCACCATTTCTTCACCATGGGCTCGGGCGCGGACGTGAATGCGGCCTTCGGCATTTCGACCATGCTCATCGCCATCCCCGCCGGCGTGCAGGTGTTCAACTGGATCGCCACGATGTGGCGCGGCCGCATCCGCCTGATGACGCCTTTGAACTGGTTTCTCGGCTTCGCCGTGCTGTTCGTCTTCGGCGGCATGGCGGGCGTGCTGCTCGCTTCCCCGACGGCCGACTACCAGCTTCACAACACGCTGTTCCTCGTCGCGCATTTCCATACCATGATCGTCGGCGTCGGGCTGTTCGGCATTTTCGCGGGCCTGACGTTCTGGTTTCCGAAGATCTTCGGCTTCCGCCTGGACGAGCGCTGGGGCAAGCGCGCGTTCTGGCTGTGGCTCGTCGGCTTCCTCGCGGCCTTCACGCCGCTGTACGTGCTGGGCGCGATGGGGGCGAACCGCCGGTTGGACCACTACGCCGCATCCACCGGCTACCAGCCGCTTTACGTCATGGCGGGCGTCGGTTTCCTCATCATCCTTGCGGGCGCCGTGGCGCAGATAATCCAGGTGATCGTGAGCGTGAAGCATCGCGCGGAGCTGCGCGACCGCACGGGCGACCCGTGGGACGGCCGCACGCTGGAATGGTCGGTGCCCTCGCCCGCGCCGTTCTACAATTTCGCCGTGATCCCGACGGTGCGCGGACGCGACGCGTTCCGGGAGACGAAGCACGCGCACGCGCATCCGGCCAAGCGCTACGAGGACATCGTGCTGGCGAAAAACACCGGCATGGGCGTCTCTGTCTCCGCCTTCGCGCTTCTCCTGGGATTCGCCCTCGTGTGGCACATCCTCTGGATGATCGCGCTGGGCGCCGTCGGCATCGTCGCCTGCCTGATCGTCCGCTCGTTTGACGACGACACCGAGTACGTCCTGCCGGCGGCGGAGGTCCGGCGGCTCGAATCGCAACGCGCGCGCGTATGACCGACGAGCGATCCGACACCGCGGCCTTCGGCTTCTGGGTCTATCTGATGACGGACCTGATCGTGTTCGCGACGCTCTTCGCGGCGTTCTTCGTGCTGCGCGGCGCGACCTTCGGCGGCCCGGCCGGCCGAGACATTTTCCGCCTCCCAAACGCGCTGGCGGAAACGGTCATCCTGCTCGCGAGCAGCCTCGCGAGCAGCCTCGCGATGAACGCCGTCCTGCGTCGGCGCGTGCGCGCGTCGCTCGCGTGGTTTGGCGCGACCTTCGCGCTTGGCGCGTCCTTTCTCGCGCTGGAGCTCTCCGAGTTCGGCCGGCTGATCGCCCAAGGCGACGGTCCGACGCGCAGCGCCTTCCTGTCGGCCTTCTTCACGCTGGTGGGCGCGCACGGGCTGCACATCGCGATCGGATTGCTGTGGATGATCGCCGGCATGATCCAGCTCGCCGTGCGCGGGCCGCGCGAGCGCACCGTCTCGCGCCTGGACCGGCTCAACCTTTTCTGGCATTTCCTCGACCTCGTGTGGATCTTCATTTTCACGGCCGTGTATCTCGTGAGTTTCGCCTAGGCGTATGCGCGCACCCTCCCTCACCTTTCCGCTCATCGGCTTCGCCGCGTCCCTGATGCTCACGCTGGCGGCGTACGCGGCCGTTCTTTGGCACCTGGCGGCTGGCGTCTGGCTGGTCGGGCTCCTGCTCGCTCTCGCCGTCGCGCAGCTGATCGTCCAGTTGGTTTTTTTTCTCTATCTCGGCGCGGACACTGCTTCGCGCTGGCGCGCGCTTCTGTTCGCCGCGACGATCGGATTCGTCTTCGTGGTCGTGGCCGGCTCGATCTGGATCATGCAGCATCTCAACTACAACATGATGGCCTCGCCGTCGGCGATGCAAAAGTACATCGGCAGCCAGCAGGGGTTCTGACGGCGGCACCTGCCTGCCGGTAGGCAGGGGGCAGGCCGGAGGCTTCCGGCAAAGAAGGTCTCGTGATCCCTCGCCCCGCCTGCATGCAGGCGGGGTCGGGATGACACAGCGGGAGCAGACGGGGTCGCAATGACGAGAAAAAGTTTCATCATGTATCCATGCCTATGTCCATGCGCCATTACTACGGCCTCGTGAAACCCGGCATCGTGTACGGCAACGCCCTCCCGTTCGTCGGCGCTTTTTTCCTGGCGACCCGAGGACAGGGGCATTGGGAAGAGACATTCGTCCTCGCCCTGATCGGCCTGTCGCTCGTCGTCGCCTCCGCCTGCGTGTTCAACAACATCGTCGACCGGGAGGGAGACGCCAAGATGGAGCGCACCAAGCGCCGCGCCCTGGCGACCGGCGACGTGTCGATCGGCGCAGCGGCGGTCTACGGCGCGCTGCTGGGCGCGGGCGGCTTCGCCCTGCTCGCCATCTACGGTCATCTCCTGGCTGTGCTTGCCGCCGCCGTCGGCTTCCTCGTGTACGTCTTCGCCTACAGCCTGTGGGCCAAGCGGCGGACGCCGTGGGCCACGCTCGTCGGCAGCGTCGCCGGCGCCATGCCGCCCCTGGTCGGCTATGCCGCGGGCGGCGGAACGGATCCGCGGGTCGCCGCCGTTCTCTTCGCCATCCTGGTTGCCTGGCAGATGACGCATTTTTACGCGATCGCCATCCGTCGCGCGGACGAATACCAGGCGGCGGGCATCCCCGTGCTGCCGCTCGCGCGCGGCGTGGGCGCGACGAAGCAGCAGATGGTTTTTTGGGCGCTCGTCTTCCTGCTTGCCGCGCCCGTTCCCGCGTTTTTCATCGGCCCATTCGGCGCCGGCTATTTCCTCGTTTCCCTTGTCCTCGGCTTCGTCTGGCTCCTGTGGTCCATCGCTGGTTTGCCGCTGGACGACGCAGGCAAGGCCACGCGCGCATGGGCCCGATTCATGCTGTTGTACTCGATCGCGGCGACGGCCGTGCTGTTCTTGAGCATGACCGCCGCGGCTTCGCTCAACCGGCCCGCCATGCTTCTCCCGGTCGAAGAGAACGGCGCTGTGACGACGCAAACAAGCCAGGCTCCCTCCGTGACGTACGCCTGCGACGGAGGCAAGACGATAAACGCGACGTTCATTGAAGGAGCAACGCCCCCGCCGCCGCAACCCGGGCAGCCGCCTGTCATGACGGGCAACGTGAACTTGGTCTTCGGCGATGGAACGCGCATGTCGCTGCCACGGACGCTTTCGGCTGACGGCCTGCGCTACGCGAACGCGGACGAATCATTCGTCTTCTGGTCCAAGGGACAGACGGCCATGGTCCTGCAAAACGGCGCGGAAAAGGATTTCACAAACTGCGTCGAGACGCCGTGATCAAAAACCGTCCCGCAAGGGGCGGTTTTGCGTTTCATTTGCGCACCCAGACGCCGTCGACGAAGTCGGCGAGCACCTTTCCGCCGGCGGGGATGCCGTCCTCCTCATACATGACGTCGATCGTGCTCACCAAGGCCGCGTTTCCATTGTTCAGTTCCTGTTTGCGCGCGAAGCAGAAAATCGTCTTTTCCCCGGAACCGGGTCCAGCGGCTTCAGCCTCCAACAGAAGAAGACCCTTCGCGTCTTCCCGCAAACGCACTTCCTCCAGCGACTTCCCTTTCGCGAATTCCCGGAAGAGGGCGCGAACTTCTTCGCGCGTTGGAATGCGCTCTTTCTTCGATTCGGGCGCTTCGACCATCGACGACGCGGTCTCGAGGAATCGTTCGGGCATAGAGCGGATTTTGAAAATTAGGATCCGTTCGGCGCGACTTTGTACACCATGAACTATAGATCCCGCACTATGAAACAGGACTGATCCCAAGAAGGACGTACGAGAATGTCGTTGCGTTGAGGAACTCGACGAACTCGTCTGTTGCTTTGTCGATGTCTTCGATGAACCGATTGTGAGTGATGGCAGATCGTCCGCGTTTCCAAACATGTTCCTGAGGATTTTCCTCGGGCGCATATTTGGGAAAGTGGATCAACTCGATGCGGCCATCCTGCTTGATGAAGTCTTGCACGACCGAACCGCGGTGCCATCCTGCATTGTCCCACACGAGGACGATTTTTTGTTTGGGATAGAGATCGCGGATCTGCCGAAGGATGTCAGCGGTGACGTGCATGTTTTGTTTCATGGTCTTGAACGCATGTTCTTGTCCGCTCTTCACGTCCAAAAAACCGTAGATCTGCCTGCGTTGAACGCTTGAATTGGCCACGTCGACACGAACGGTTTCCCCTTGGGGAAGCCAGACCTTCTGCGTCGTCGTTTTGGTGGTGAGGATCATTTCATCGGCAGCCAAGATAACGGTTTCGGGATTGGTGAAATGTCTTTGTATCAATGGTTTTGACGCTTTTCTCCAGGAGCGAACCGCCCGTTCGTCGTGTTCATGATATCGGCGTTCCGGTTTGTGATAGCCGAAAGAAGCTTTGCGGAAGACGAGGTACAAAGATGTTTTTGATTTGTACTTCACGCCGTATTTCTGTTCGATCCATTTTCCAAGAATGCCGGCCGTCCAAAATTCACTGACGAACCCCAACTCTTTGGGCGTCTTTTTGCCGACCGTCTTGACGATCTCGTCCCGTTGTTTCTTCGTGAGCAGCTCTTTGGGTTTTCCTTGGCGTTTATCGCGCAGGGCTTCGATTCCCAAGGCAAGATAATTCGTCCGAATGGCGAACATCCGCGTTCTGCTGAAACGAGTGATCTGGCGAATGGAGGCAACGGGAAGACCAGTGTTCAGAAGCAGAACAGCCTGGGCGCGACGCACTTCGGGACTCTTTCGCTCCGTATCTTCCACAACATCCTCCAATTCTTTGATTTGTTTGCATGTGAGTTTCCGTTGCACAACGCGGCCAGTTTACCACGTTTCCATTTTCAGAGTCCCGTTTCACGGTGTGATGTCTATAGGTCTTGAAATTCTACGCGTCTCTTGAAGAGATTGCCGTGACCGACGACTATCAAGATTTGGTCGTATTGATTATCTGTCATATTGGGCGGCTCCTGTAGCTTGTTTGATTCCTATCGTACGCTTCGCTGAGCATTAACAAAACCGCCCGTGAAGGCGGTTTTGTCTATGAGACAAGGCTTCGTCGGTCGCCCTTCGTACCTTGGGTACTCGGGTTTGCCGATAAAAACTTGTCCTGGCGGTGTACTCGGGTTAAGTACCGCCGTTCAACGGGTATTCAAAGGGGGTTTTGAGGGACCCGTTCCGCGGCGATTTTGAGGCATACGGGTCGGGTGCTATTTCTGAAATGGGATAGTCCCCGTTCAATGCAGAGGCAAGACCTCGTTGCCATCGACCGTTTTCCTGATAGGATGTGCGTGAACCTATGAGGCAGAAACTTCTCATCCATTTCCTCGAGCGATCCGACCCGCGCTGGAACGACGCGCAACGGCGGATGATTCGGGACGTGCTTCAAAAGACGTGGCGTCAGGCGGCGGCTGTTTTGCCCTTGCCGTCCGTCATGAACGTCACCGTGTTCGCAAGCGATCTTTACTGCGTTCCGGAAACGGGCGAGGGCGGATATACCGTCACAAAAGATTGGATTCAACTGTATCTCGACCCCGCCGAGGCGAAACGCTGGCCCGGCATCATCCGCCGCATCCTGCCTTCGACGTTCTTCCACGAGCTCCATCACGCGAGCCGCCATTTTCAAACCGGCCCGCGCACGACGCTCGCCGACGACGTCCTGACGGAAGGGCTCGCGACCGTTTTTGCTTCGGAACGATTTCCCTCGTTCGTTCCGCCGTGGGGCCAGGCGACGGAGGCGCAAGCCGCGCGCTGGCTGAACTGGATGAAACCCGATTGGAACAAAAGGCACTATTCGCGTCATGCGTATTTTTTCTCCTCCGGACCAAACCGCTGGGCCGGCTATCGGCTCGGTACGCGATTGGTGGAGCGTGCGAAGGAGCGGACAGGCGCGACTGCGGCAGAAATGGTTGCGTGGAACGCACGCCGAATCCTGCGCGCGGCGGACGCGAGATAAAAACACCCACGGGACTGGAGAATCCCGTGGGGACGAGCTGACGACAAGGAGAGGTGCCGCGGAAGCGGTCAGTCCTTGCTTTGTGCCGACTGCCCGGAGGAATCGCCGCTCTTCATGGCCCGCACCGCGCTTTGGCGCGGGCGGACGATGACGCGAAACGGCGTTCCTGATCGGCGAGACGCTTTCTTCATGTTACTTCACCTCCTTTCTCTCCAAAGATCAGTTGAAGGGATGGGGCGGAAGCCCGCGTCCCCACGGCCGGCGACCTTCTTTGATTTCTTGCCGAACCGCCTCTTGCACGCGCGAAAGCCCAATGGGCTCAAGCCCGTACCCAAAGGTCATGGGCACGAGCCCGGGAACGAGCGCTCGCACAACGTGCAGGCCGTCTTTGACTCCGAGTTTGCAGACATATGACCGGAGTCCGCGAGCGAAGATCAGATCTTCGAGCGCGGAAATCGACGCTGCTGTTTCCGCGTGCCGCACGTGCATCCACTTCACTTCGCGACGAGCATCCCCTTCCAGGAAGCGGGCGGCCGCTTGCGCCCGCCGTCGCTCGTACCACAACGCGTGAGTCCCTGGCGAGCGAACTTCGTCTTTCGTCAGAAGCCGATCCGTCGGGCCGTCGCGCAAATGGCAGAAGACGGACGCTTCAAGTTCCATGAGAGCTTTTTCAAGCGCCTTGTCTGGGTCGAAAGCGGACGCCGCGGCACAACTGAAGTACTTCCCTCGATCATCTCTTGCCGTAAGCAGGATGACCGGAGCGAACTCGCGCGAGGCGTCCAGTACGGACACTGACGCCCCGGATCGTTCCAGCGCTTTCAAGCGATTTTGGACGTCGCCGGGCAGCGTGGATCGGCAAATGCGCGGCAATCGGGCGCGAGAAAGCCATGCGAGCATGAACGCATCCCGTTCGACGAGTTCAAGAAGGGCGTTCGCGTAAGCCCCTTGTTCCGTCGTCTGCGCGGCGACGCCGCTCGAGTTCGCGTAGGCGTAGCGGGCGAACCCTTTCGGCGGATCGTACGGAAAGAACAGGAAATCCGCCAAGACATACCGTTTCTCGCCGCTGCGCCCGTCGGTCGCGGGCGCCCATTCATATTGCCGTTCGGCGGAGAACGGACGGATGTCTTTCCGATTCCGAACCCGCCATGCGGCGTAGCGAAGCATGCGATGCGGATGGATAGCCAAGCCCCCAAGTTCGTGAAAAGACGCGCAAACGAGATCGGGAGGCACCATCCCGGCACATTGCCATTCGACCGACTCGGCGAAGGCTTTTCGCGCCGCGCGTTTACGGATCGGATCTCGTCCGCAGCTCCAGTCTTCGCCGGCGCGCCCGCCGGGAACATGGGCAAACGCCATGTGAAACGGCAGTGCGTACCCGTCGGCGTTCCGCGTCGAGAAGCGGATGGGGTTCGGAATCTTGACGCTTGGCGCCGGTTTCCCGACCGGCGTTCCGCGCCCGCCGAGAAGAACGGTCGTGAGCGGCCACGCTCCCGGGGAAAGCCGCAACGCTTTCGCGAGACGCTTCTCCAAGAATCCGCCCAATTCGACGGCGGCGACTTCCAGCGATTCGGAAGTCAGCAACGCGTTTTGAGCCGCGTGGCCTGCCTCCAGGAGGGAATACATGACGCCGCGGTTTCCATATTTCTTGGCCGAACGCCCGACTTCCGCCGTTACGACGAGCAAGGCGGCCGCATGCGCGGCCAGCGAAGGATCAACCAAGGCGGCCGTGGCGGGTTTCGCCGTCGTTCCCCGTCTCTTTAAGACGACGGTGCCGTCTCGGCCGAAGCCGACGGCGTACGCGCCTTCCGCGAGGTCGCCGTGCGGACGGAGCAGAACGACATGAAGACGCAGAGGATACAATGCTCCTCCCGACGGCACGGTCCGGCTTCCGGCGCGGCCGCCGGAGATGAATCCGCAAGCGCTCCAGAGAATGGCCGCCAAGTCCTCCGTCCTCAGAGGTTCGCCGGCGAAGCGCCGCTCGGAATGCCGACGGTTCAGCACGGAAGCCAGGGGAAACGAGGAGGGTCGCAAAACGATGCCTTCTGTTTGTTCCTGCGCCCCGGCCTCCACGCAAGCCTCGATCTCCCGCTTGCTCAGATTCGGCGCGAACGGACTCGGATTTCGAACCAGCTCCTGCACGACTGGGGCGATGTTCCTGCTGTCACACAGGCACCCTTGTCGCTCCAAAACACGGAGAAGATCCCCCGCTTCTTTAGAGGAAAGGAAGGAATCCAGCGCTTCTTTCACGGCAGAAGCGGAATTCATTCCGTTGCACGCCGAGATCAGGCGCTCGGACAGCGCGCGCGGAATCGTGATTTCGACATCACGAAACGGATGCTTGAAGATCGTTCTGTCGCGGCGTACGACGGTCGGAAAAAGGAGCAGTGGTCGGCTGGAATTACGCATGATAAACCTCTTTTCTTTCGGTTGTGAAGGGTCTGGGAAGACCTTAATCTTTAACTCCTCTGCTGGCAAATCGGTGGGTATGTTGAATGGCGCGGGTCGGCATACGTCCGGAGAAATGTTACAGATGTGACACCGAAGGGCATCCAAGCCGTTCACGCACAAAATACGAACAAGGCGCCACGGGCGTTTTCGGCCAACAGTGCTAGGATGTGGGAGATATGCTCAATGCCGTTTCGCCCGAGACCGTGCGTGAATACCTTCCGATCATCCGGGCCATTCGCGCGGAGCTCGAAATAAGAACCTTGAATCCGGACGCCGTTCGAGCGCGCCAAAAGATGGAGTTCTTTTCCGTCGAGGGGCAATACGGCGCGCGGAATACGGTCAGCGCGCTTGGCATCATGGCCCCCTGGGCAAAGGCGGCCGGTTTTGCCGTAGACGGATACGGGTTCGCGAAGACGTCGGCGCGGAGCGCATGGGCGGACTTGTTCCGATCCGTCGACCGTCAAACGGCGACGCTCGAAAAGAAACTGTCTTCCGATGCGCCGCCGCCGATCGTTCTCACGTTCGCGTCAGGATCGATCGTCCGCGAACTGGACGGCCGCGCGCTGTCCTGCCCGTTCGAGGAGAACGGGCAAAAGGCGAATATTATCCGCGCGCTGCCCCAGGACGGGGCCTTCCTCCAACAAAGAGAATTGCAATCCGTCGTCGGAGCCAAAAGCGACAAAGCTGTTTTCAGCGCCATCAGGAAAATCAACCTGATATTAGCGAACCGGCTGCAGCTTCCAACCGACAGAAAGCCGATCGAAGGCAAGAGGGGCTCCGGATACCGGATCAACCCCGCTTTTTACAAGATCCGCTTCGAGTAACCGTTCCTCCGCCGCGTCTCCTGCGGACAAACTCGGCAAACCCGCCATAAATGGCGGGTTTTTCGCATACGGCGGCGGAGATGCGGCGGATGTATCCGAAGAGAAATACGTGAAAAAATTTCCGTGCTGAAAACTCATTCATTTCTCTCCTCTATGGCTAAAGCGCCTGCGAACCCGAAGCCGCCGATGACGCGACCCCGCTCCTTGAACGATGCCGAAATCGCCGTCCGCTACGTCCCGATCGAAGACCTGCGCCCCGCCGAATACAATCCGCGCACGCACGACGAAGGCGAAGCCGAACAGCTCCGGGAGAGCCTGCGCCGATTCGGCGCCGTCGACCCGCTCATCGTCAACCGCCATCCCGGACGCGAGGGCGTCGTCTGCGGCGGCCATTTCAGGCTCGCCTGCATGCGCGAGCTCGGCTACGAACGCGTGCCGGTCGTTTTCGTCGATCTTGCGCCGGACAAGGAACGCGAGCTGAACCTCCGCCTGAACCGCAACGTCGGCCGCTGGGACTACGAGATGCTGAAGGAGTTCGACGTCGAGCTTCTGCTTAACGTCGGCTTCAGCGAATTCGACCTCGGCGTCATCTGGAACGCGTCCTTGGAAACGTCCGACGACGCCTTCGACGCGGAGAAGGAGCTGGCCGCGATCCATGAGCCGAAGACCAAGTCCGGCGATTTCTACAAGCTCGGCAGCCACTATCTTCTATGCGGGGACGCGACCGACCAAGCGGCGGTCAAACGCCTGATCGGCGAGAACCGCGCGGGCATGGTCTATTGCGATCCTCCGTATAACATCGGGCTTTCGTACGACAAGGGCCTTTCGAATACGCCGCGCTACGGCGGCCGCCAAACGGACGACGCCAAATCGGACGCCGACTACGCCGCCTTCTTGAGGGCGGCGATCGGCAACGCGCTTGCGGTTGCCAAGCCGGACGCCCACGCGTTCTTCTGGTGCGACGAATCCTACGCGGGCCTCGTCCAAGGGCTGTTTGCGGAAGCGAAATTGAAAAACCGGCGGCTGTGCATTTGGGTCAAAAACGGCTTTAACGCGACGCCGAAGGTCGCTTTCAACAAAGCGATCGAGGTCTGCGTCTACGCCACGCGCGGAAAACCGTATCTGGCGCCGGACGCGAAGAACCTGAACGAGATCCTGAACAAGGAAATCGGCACGGGCAACCGGACGGCCGAGGACATTCTCGACCTGACCAATATCTGGATCGCGAAGCGCCTGCCGGGATCGGCCTACGAGCACCCGACGCAGAAGCCGCCGACGCTTCACGAGAAGCCGCTGCGCCGCTGCACCAAGGTCGGCGACGGCGTTCTCGATTTGTTCGCCGGCTCCGGCTCGACCCTCATCGCCGCCGAACAGATGAAGCGGAGATGCTTCGCGCTCGAGCTGGAGCCGATCTTTTGCGACTTAATCATCCGCCGCTATGAACTCCTCACCGGAAGCAAAGCCCAGCTTGTCCGTTAGCCGAGGCGACGTCTTCGCCTTGGGCGATCATCGCCTCGCCTGCGGCGACGCCCGAGACACTGCCTTGATCGCCCGCCTGCTCGGGCATACGCCCGTCGACCTCATTCTGGCCGATCCGCCGTACGCCGTCGGCTACGTCGAATCGAAGGCGGAGATATCGGGCGTGGCGCAGCCGAAGGACATTTTGGGCGACCATCTCCAAAGCGACGCCGAGTACCGGGCCTTCACCCGCGACTGGCTCCTGGCCGCGCGGCCGCTCCTCGCCGCCAAGAACTCCGCCTACGTCTTCAACTCGGATCGGATGATCTTCCCTTTGCGCGAGGGCATGCTGGAAGCCGGGTTCAGATTCTCCCAGCTGCTTGTCTGGATCAAAGACCGCTGCGTCATCGGCCGCCTCGATTATCTGCCCCAGCACGAGCTCGTGGCCTTCGGCTGGCACGGCGCCCACGCGTTCCGCCGCGCCAAGGACAAGAGCGTCCTGTTCCACCCCAAACCCGCCGCTTCCAAGCTCCATCCGACGATGAAGCCGATCGGCCTGCTGCGACAGCTCATCTTGAACAGCTCCAAGATCGGCTCCGCCGTCTACGACCCGTTCGGCGGGTCCGGCTCGACCCTCATCGCCGCCGAGCAGACGAAGAGACGGTGCTTCATGATCGAGGCCGATCCCGCCTATTGCCTGACCGTCATGGACCGCTTTCAGAAATTAACCGGCGTCGGGCCGGCGAAGATCGCTTAACCGCATGAAATCCAAGCCGGACAATCCGGGCGCTTCGCCCGCATCCAAGCCCAAACGTCTCAACAAAGGCGTTGTTCGGCGACAGGCGGGAACGCTTAAAAAGCTGATGATCGAGACGCTCCAAAAATATCCGGTGGTCGAGGCGGCGTGCCACAAGGTCGGGATCACGCGCACGACCCATTACCGGTGGATTCAGGAGGACAGGGCGTACGCGGGCGAGGTCGTCGGGGCCCTGTACGCGAGCAGCGAAGTCGTGAACGACGTGTGCGTTTCCAAGCTGATCGAGGCGGCCGAACGGGGCGAGAGGTGGGCCATCTATTTTTGGCTCCGGAACCGCCACCCGCAATTCAACAATGACCCGATCGTCCGGAACATGCACCTGCGCCTGGCAAAAATCGAATTGAAAGAACAGGAACGCGAAGCGAGCACGCGGGAATTGCGGGAAATCCTTTGGCGCGTTTTTGGCGGCGACAAATCGATGGCCAGCTCGTTCACCCAGGCGGATCTGGAAAGACAGGCGAGGACGAACCGGACGTCCAGCGCGGCGGACGGACGGGAGAAATCCGACGGCGGAACCGCGCGCGAGGTTTCGTTTGAACGGGAACGCGGAGACGAGTCACCCAAACCACCCTCTGATCAAAATCAAGAAGAATGAACGGGCCGCGAAAACCTGCCGGTTAATCCCAGATCATTTCGAAGCGGCGTCCGATGACTGCAACTCGGCCAAGGACTTGCCATCGTGATTTTTCCAGACCAGCCGTCCGTTTTCGCTCCGGCCGAGAACGACGCCCGCCGCGGACGACGGCGAGCTAAAGAGATAGTCCTGAGTGAAGACATAACGATCGCCTTTAAGAACCACGACGTTTTGGGCGATCAAGTGTTGCCGCAGTTCCTTGGCCGATGACGGAATCGACGGAGCCTCCTTCTGGACGGCTTCGGAGCCCGCGAGCACAACGAACCCTTTGGCCGTCTCCCTGCCGTTTGCCCGTGCCAGCTTGCCTTGAATATGAAGCTCCGTTCCGGAATGGACGGTCGTCGTCGGCGCCTCAAAGGCATTGATGTTGAGAATGGGGGCGATAAGTAGCAATTCGTCCAAGAACGCTTCCATCTCCTCGCGATCTGCTTCCCCGAGGCTCGGCAGCTGCGGCACATTGCCGTTTTGTAGGTCTGGGGTGGACCCCGTACACTAGACACGCATTCTCGTTTTCACCCATGATGAAATCGTATG
Source organism: bacterium (assembly GCA_021789915.1). Lineage (GTDB taxonomy): Bacteria > Patescibacteriota > Patescibacteriia > UBA9934 > GWF2-40-263 > JAJYIV01. Next base: position 17,183 of record JAJYIV010000007.1, read on the forward strand.
GGTAAATACGTGAGTGAGGAGGTCAAGGAGAACGTGCTTGCCGACATCAAAAACGGCATGAGGGTGTCCGAGGCGAGCACGAAACACGGCGTAACGGTGAAATCAATCTATCGCTGGCTCCGCTCGCAGGCGGACAACACCGGTACGAGCAGCCTGGAAGTGGCGAGGCTGCGGAAGGAGAACCGGGAATTGAAGGAGATCATCGGCCTCTTCGCGCTTCAAAAGAAGCGTGCGGAAAAAAATACGAGAGGTTCGTGAGCGTATGGCCTCGATGAAGACGACGAAGACGGCGCTCGCGCGGAAGCTCGGCATCAGCCGTTCCTCCCTCTACTACAAGCCGAAGAAGCCGCCGCTTGACGCGCAGGACAAGAACAAGATCGTGGCCGTCATGGCCGAACATCCCGCCTATGGAGCACGTCGCGTCGGCTGGGCCCTTGGCATGAATCGGAAGAAGGCCAAGCGCCTCATGCGACTGCACGGCCTGAAGCCGAAGATCCGCCGCGGCTGCCGCCTGACAAAGCCGGACGATCGAAACAGGCCGGAAACACGGGTCGTGAACGTCCTCAAGGTCAGCTGCCCTATCCGTCCGAACGTCGTCTGGGCCGGAGATTTCACCTATTTCTGGTTCGTCGATCGGTTCTGGCATCTCGCCACCGCCATCGACGTCTACACGCGCGAGATCGTCGGCTGGCATGTCGCCAACCACCACACGACTTCGCTCATCATGGAGGCGTTCCAGGATGCAGTGCGGCGGACGGGGACGGGGCCGACGTATTTTCACTCCGACCAGGGCAGCGAATACGTTTCCGGCGGCTATGAATCCCTGCTCGCCTCGCATGGAACGACTCCATCGCACAGCCGGAAAGGCAGCCCGTGGCAGAACGGCTTTCAGGAATCGTTCTACTCGAACTTCAAGCTCGAGCTCGGCGACGTGAAGCGCCTCAACCGCGTCGGGGAACTGATCGAGGCCATCCACCAGCAGATCCGCTACTACAACACCAGGCGAATCCACTCCGCTCACAAGATGCCGCCATCCGCGTTCAAAGAACGGCTGGCAAACAAAACAACGGCCCTCTCGGCCGCTTAATTCAACAAATTCTTAACGGGATGAAATGAGAAAGCGTGTCTGAAAAACGGGGTCCTTGCCAGTCGACAACCTTGTTTTGCGCGGCAATCTGCGTCAGGCGAGCCTCCAAGTATTGGATATGGGCCTTGTGAAGGCTCTCATCTTTGGACGTGAAAAAGACGACGCGCGTCCAAAAATCCTTCTTTGCGAGATGATCCGTCAGACGCGGCATGATGGGATCGCCCTCGCCGACATAGAGTTTTTGTATGATGCCATCCTCGGAACCGACCAAAAGATAGACGCCGGGTCGGGAAAACTCCGGACGGCTTCTTTTTTCGTTGAGCAATGTTCGAGGACAGGAAACGGCTACCCCGCTCCAATTCGGCTTATCAACGATCCAAAGCCCATCTGGCGTACTGTCGGGGAAGAATATCCTGATGGTGTAGCCGCGTTGGGGAGGCATAGGCGTGTTTTTGAGAAACCACTCGTCAAACTGAAGAAAGGGTAGTTGAGAAAAAACAAGGAGTAAAGACAGAGGAGGCCGCTATGCGTTCGTTTTAGCCAAAAATTGTTGATAACAACATTGAACATAGATATCTATATTCAAGTTTGACGATATATGTTGGATTTGACAGAAGCCTCTATTAGAGCGTATCGTCAGCTTATCCTATGGAAACCACGTCCCAAGCAAAATTCAATCCAGGCACGTACCGCCAGCAGCTCCAATACAAGAGCTTCCTGCCATCGGCCATAAACCGGCCGTTTGAGTGGCAGGATAAGCGGATCGACCTGCTCCTTCCCGAAGCCATGCGCTACCTGGGCGAGCTTAACGCGTATTCGACGCTCGTCCCTGACGTGGGTTTTTTCGTTCGCATGCACGTGGCGAAGGAAGCCACGTTTTCGAGCCGCATTGAGGGGACGCGGACGACGCTCGACGAAGCTATGACCCCGTCGGGCGAACTGGATCCCGAAAAGCATGATGATTGGGCTGAGGTTCAAAACTACATCGAGGCTATGGATTTCTCGATTGACCGCTTGCAGCAGCTGCCGCTTTCCATCCGTCTTGTGAAAGAAGCGCACCACATTCTGCTTTCAAACGCGCGCGGCTACAGCAAGCTCCCGGGCGAAATCCGCATCAGCCAGAACTGGATCGGCGGCGCGACCCTGAAAGATGCGGCGTTCATTCCGCCGCATCCCAAGGATCTTCCCGATCTGCTCTCAGACTTGGAAAAGTTCTGGCACAACAAGGGGTTGGAAATCCCCGAGCTCATCAAAATCGCGCTCGGCCACTATCAGTTTGAAACCATTCACCCATTCCTCGACGGGAATGGACGCATCGGCCGCCTGCTTATCACGTTGCAGTTGGTCGAATCCGGCATCCTTAAAAAACCCACCCTCTACATTTCCGACTTCTTTGAACGAAACCGCGCCGCGTACTACGACGCGCTGGCCGGGGTGACGCAATCCGGCGACATCGAACAGTGGATTCGTTTTTTCCTGACCGGCGTTGCGGAAACGGCCAAGAAAGGCCGCGACACATTCACAAAAATTATCGCCCTGCGGACGGAGTACGAAGGCGTGATCGAACGCATGGACACCCGCCGCCGCAAACACGCCAAAGAACTGCTGGACAAACTGTACGCGAATCCGATCGTGACGCCGAAGGAAATCAAGAATCTGATTCCGGTGAGCTTCCAGACGGCCAGCGTGATCGCCAAGGACTTGGAAGCGCGCGGCATTCTGAAAGAAAAAACGGGCTATAAGCGCAACCGGGTGTACGTGCTGCAGAAATACATGGACTTGTTTGCCGATAACACCTAACCCATATGAGCCAACTCAATTCAAAAGCCGGACTCATCTGGAAAATCGCCGAACTGTTGCGCGGCGGCTGGAAACAGCACGAGTACCAGGACGTTATCCTGCCGCTCGTCGTGCTGAAGCGTTTGGACTCCATCCTCATCGACACCAAGCCGCAGGTGCTCGAGGAGTACAACCGCTTCCACGGGAAGGTGAACATTGACCCCATCCTTAAAAAAGCCAGCGGCACCGGTTTCTACAACACCTCTCCCTACGATTTTCAAAAACTGCTCGACGACCCGAAACACATCGCAAAAAACCTGCGAAACTTCATTAACGGTTTCAGTGAAAACATCCGCGAGATTTTTGCCAAGTTCGATTTCGAACGCCAGCTGGAACGCTTGGAGGGCGGCGACCTGCTCTACAAAGTCATCCGGGAAGTGAACGCGGTCGATCTCCATCCGAAAACGGTCAGCAACCACGAAATGGGTTCCATTTTCGAGGAGTTGATCCGCCGCTTCAACGAACAATCCAACGAAACGGCCGGTGAGCACTACACCCCGCGCGACGCCATCAAAGTGATGGTCGAAGTTCTGTTCGCGCCGGATCGGGAGCGGCTGAAGAAAGAACACATCATCAAAACCGTCTACGACTGCGCCTGCGGCACGGGCGGCATGCTCACGGTCAGTAAGGAATACATCCTCGACACGATCAACCCGAAGGCCGACATCTATCTTTACGGCCAGGAACTCAATTCCGTCACCTACGCGATGTGCCGGGCCGACATGCTGATCAAGGGTGAAGATCCCGACAAAATCAAAGGCGGCGAAAAAGACCACTCCAAGGCGAGCACGCTTTCCAACGACCAATTCCTGTCCGAACGCTTCGATTACTGCCTCACCAATCCGCCGTTCGGCGTCGACTGGAAAAAAGACAAGGAAGCCGTGGACCGTGAAGCCGAGCGCGGATACGCCGGCCGCTTCGGCGCAGGCTTGCCGCGCATTTCGGACGGCCAACTGCTGTTCCTGCAACATCTCATTTCCAAAATGCGGAAAACGGAGGACGGCGGCGGTCGTCTCGGCATCGTCATGAATGGCTCCCCGCTTTTCACGGGCGACGCGGGCAGCGGCGAAAGCGAAATCCGCCGCTGGATTTTGGAGCACGATTGGCTGGAAGCGATCGTAGCCTTGCCAGACCAAATGTTCTTCAACACCGGCATCAACACGTACCTGTGGTTTTTGAGCAATCGCAAAGAAAAAAACCGCAAAGGCAAAGTCCAATTGATCGACGCACGCTCGTTCTTCGAAAAGATGCGCAAGTCGCTCGGCAACAAGCGTCATGAAATCTCCGATGAGAACCGCGAGAAAATCAAACGGCTCTACGAAGCGTTTGAAGAAAACAAATATTGCAAGATTTTCAACACGACCGATTTTGCCTATCGCCAAATCACCGTCGAACGCCCATTGCGGCTGAATTTTCAGACGACCGCCGATCGGATGGAACGTCTGCAAGCGCACAAGGCGATGCTCGATGCTGACGAAAACATTCTGAAAACCATTCGGACGCTCGGAGACAAGCTTTACAAAAACCGCGAAACCTTCTGCGATGATCTTGATAAGGCGTTCAAGAAAACGGACGTGAAACTGTCGGCTAAAATCAAAAAGGCCGCGCTTGAGGTATTGTCCAAACGCGATGAAACAGCAGATGTGTGCCTTGATGCAGACGGCCATCCGGAGCCGGACGCGGATTTGCGCGATTACGAAAACGTCCCGTGGGGACAAGACATTCACGCGTATTTTGAAAAGGAAGTGAAGCCGTACGTCGCGGATGCTTGGATCGATGAAACCGTTCGTGACGAAAAGGACGGCGAGATCGGCAAAGTCGGTTACGAAATTCCGTTTACGCGTTTCTTCTACACCTATCAACCGCCACGTTCGCCCGAAGCGATTGAAAAGGATATCGAAAGTGTCGAGGCCACCCTCGCCGCTCTTTTGAAGCAACTTAAATGATATGCCCGTCTCGGAAAAACAATTGAAAGATTCTGGTGTGGAGTGGATTGGGAAGATTCCACAAAGTTGGAATATAAAAACTCTGAGACGGTTAGCTCGGGTTGTAAACGGTGCCACACCAAAAAGCGATGTTCCGGAATTTTGGGACGGAAATATTAAATGGGCGACTCCGGAAGACCTTGGAAAAAATGAAGGGAAATTTATCTCAGAGACTCGAAGGATGATTACAGAAAAGGGTTTTGAATCGTGTGGGACGAACTTGCTGCCAAAAGGTAGCGTCGTCTTGTCCACGCGTGCGCCAATTGGTTTATGCGCCGTCAACACAGTGCCAATGTGCATCAACCAAGGTTGCCGTGGCGTTATTCCGGAAAAAGAACTTGATACGAGTTTTGCTTATTACGTTCTAATAGCTGGAACCAAACCACTTGAAGCGCTTGGCACTGGTTCAACCTTCACAGAACTCGGTCGTAATTTACTTCTAAATTTCGAATTACCGCTGCCTGAGCGGCAGGAACAAAAGCGGCTGGCTTTTTTCCTTGACTCCAAAACTTCCCTCATCGATCGGGCGATTGAAGAGAAACGCAAGCTCGTCGAGCTCCTCAAAGAAAAACGCGCCGCGATGATTCATCAAGCGGTTACGCGCGGGCTGGATGAAAATGCGGAGCTGGTGGATTCGGGGGTGGAGTGGATTGGAAAAATTCCACAGAGTTGGAATATCAGTAAGGCCAAGACATTCATCGCAGCTGAAAAAAGCGGCGTTTGGGGCGATGAGGCCAAAGGAGATGGAAACGACCTGCCTTGTTTGCGCGTAGCTGATTTTGACCACGATCACTTGTCTTTCGGCTCTGTCGAAACAATCAGAAACATTGATCCAAAACAACAGTATCGAATTCTGAAAGATGGATCCGTATTGATTGAAAAATCAGGGGGTGGAGAAAAACAGCCGGTGGGGCGTGCCATTTATTTCCATTCAAACCAAAAAATGGTCTGCGCCAACTTCATCGACTCTATCGAGACGAATAATCGAGTAATGCCCAAGTTTTTTACCTACGCCCTATCGGCTGCCTATTCTGCTGGACTCAATACAAAAGCAATTAAGCAAAGTACCGGGATCCAAAATCTGGACACCAAGTCTTATTTCAACGAGCAGTTTCCTCTTCCGCCTAAAGAAACACAGGTACAGGTTATTGATTTCCTCGATTCCAAAACCTCCCTCATCGACCAGGCGATTGAGCAAGTTGAAAAGTCGATTGGGTTGCTGATGGAGTATCGAGGGTCGTTGATTTTTAATGTGGTGACGGGGAAAATAATCGTATGAGAAACAAATATCGCCACATCATCCTTCTTGTTATTGTCGCGGCATCAGGATCGATAACCACTGCCTACCATAAAGAGATTTTGGATTTCCTGACGTCAAAAGACCGGTTTGATGGGCTCGCGACATTCCTTTCGGTGTTAGTAGCTATCTTTATCTTTTGGATGCAACAACAAGGAACAAAGACCGATGCCGCGAAACTCATCTTCACAGAAATTAGTGCGGCAATCCCCGTAGCCAAAGAGATTGCCACGACAGGCAGGTACGATCAGAAGACCGTGTGCATGGTGACTGACAATTGGCCGAACCTAGCGCACTTCTTTGTGAACGATCTTAGCCAAGCGGAGATGGACCAAATCAACAAAATCTATTCGCGCGGTCGCTACATTAACAAGTGCATAGAAAGAATTGACCAATTCAAACAGGATGAACATCGAAAGATGTATTTTGACGCATTGAACAAAGCCGACTTATCTGCGGGAGTCACCGCCGAGTCCGTTTTGAATGGATCTGACGTACAAGCTCATGGACAGAAAATAAATCTTGTCGGGGATGCTATGATCAATTTTGCCAAGGCTGCGGCGGTTGAAATTGCCGATGCAGACAATTGGACGAGCTTCAACAGGCTGCGGGAGATTGCAAAACTGAAAAAATAACCATATGCCCACCAACACCAAAGAAAAAGGATTTGAGCAGTTCATCGAGGATTTTCTCGTGAAGAAAAATAAATACGTCCAGCGCAAGCCGGGTAATTATCACAAGGCTCCGTGCGTGGACGCGGAGATGGTTTTGGAATTCATTCATAAGACGCAGCCCGATGCTTGGGAACGGCTTCATGAACGTCATGGAGACGACGTTGTGGAACGGTTCATGACGCGTCTGTACGAGGAGATTTCCAATCGCGGCGCGTTGGACGTGTTCCGCAAAGGGATCGACGACCACGGCGTGCATTTTGATCTCGCGTATTTCCAGCCGACGACTGGTTTGAACGAGGAGACGCGGGCGTTGTACGAAGGCAACGTTTTGAGCGTCACGCGCCAGGTGAAGTACAGCGACAAGAACGAAAACTCCATCGACATGGTGTTGTTTTTAAACGGGCTGCCGATCTTCACGGTCGAATTGAAAAACCAGTTGACCGGCCAGTCCGTCCAAAACGGTATGCGGCAGTACATGACGGATCGCGACCCGAAAGAAAAATTGCTTTCGTTCAAGCGCTGTCTCGCGCACTTCGCGGTGGATACCGAGGTCGTTTTCCTCACGACGGAATTGAAAGGCCTGAGGACTCGATTCCTGCCGTTCAACAAAGGAAACGGAAATGCCGCCGGAAATCCGATCAACCCCGATGGCTACAAAACGTCATACATGTGGGAAGACGTGTGGACGCGCGAAAGCGTGCTGGAGCTCGTCGGACGGTTTTTGTGCATGCAGGTTGAGGAAAAGGAAAATCAGAAAGGTAAGAAAATAAAAGAGGAAAAACTCATCTTCCCGCGCTACCACCAACGCGACGCGGTGCATCGGTTGGAGAACGACGCGCGCGAACATGGAACCGGCCGCAATTATCTCATTCAGCATAGCGCGGGCAGCGGCAAGAGCAATACGATCGCGTGGACGGCGCACCGCTTGTCCGATTTGCATAATGAACGCGACGAGAAGGTGTTTGATTCGGTCATCATCGTGACGGATCGCGTGGTGCTGGATCGGCAGCTGCAAAATACGGTGAAGCAATTTTCTCAAACGGCGGGAGTGGTCGTGTCCATCGAAGGGACCTCGGCCGAATTGAAGGCGGCGCTTGAATCGGGGGCGAACATCATCGTGACGACGCTTCAGAAATTCCCCGTGATTGTTGAAAGCATGGGGACGCTGCCCGGGAGGAAATTCGCCGTCATCGTCGACGAGGCGCATTCGTCGCAAACCGGCGAGAGTTCCAAGAGCTTGAAACAGGTGCTGGTTCCGGGCGATTTGGATCAGGCGGAAGAAGCCGAAGAAAAAGAGGAGGCCGAACAAGAAACGACCGAGGACCTTGTTCTTAAGGAAATGCGCAGCCGGCGCGTAAAGACCAACGCGATCAGCTTTTTGGCGTTCACGGCGACGCCGAAGCAGAAGACGCTGGAGCTCTTTGGCACGCAAAATCCGCTGGATGGAAAGTTCTATCCGTTCAGCCTGTATTCCATGAAACAAGCGATCGAGGAGGGCTTCATTCTCGACGTGCTGAAAAACTACACGACCTTCCAATCGTACTTCGAATTGCGGAAAAAGATCGCGGAGGATCCGGAGCTCAAAAAGAAAAAGGCTCAGCTGGTACTCATCAACTACGTCGAACGCCACGAACACGCCATTGAAAAGAAGATCAGCATTATCGCCGAGCATTTTGCCGGAGAAATTGCGAAGGAAATCGGCGGGCGGGCTAAGGCGATGATTGTGACGAAATCACGCCTGCACGCCGTGCGCTACAAACTTGCCTTGGATGCGTACTTGCGCGAGCACAACTATCCGTATAAGGCTTTGGTGGCGTTTTCCGGCACCGTTCGCGACGGCGGCAAGGAATTTACGGAAGCCAAGATGAACGGGATTCCTGAGGCGCAGACCGCCCAAGCATTCAAAGCCGATGAACAGAAATTCTTGATCGTGGCCGAAAAGTTCCAAACCGGTTTCGACGAGCCGTTGCTGACCGTGATGTACGTGGACAAGAAATTAAGCGGCGTGAATGCCGTCCAGACGCTGAGCCGTCTCAATCGCACGTGCCAAGGCAAGGAAGAGGCGTTCGTCCTGGATTTCGTGAATACGACCGACGATATCGCCAAGTCTTTTCAGCCATACTACGCGACGACGGTTCTCTCGGAATCGACGGACCCGAATGTGTTGCACGATTTGCAACGCGACGTCTTTGGGTTTGGTTGGTTCGACGAAGGAGAGGTGGAGCGGTTCGCCAAAGCTTATTTCGGCGGAGCCGATCCGGGCGCGCTCAATGCCTTGCTGGATGTCGACGTATCCCGCTTCAACGGGCAGTTGAAGGACGAGCAGGAAGACTTCCGGTCCAAAGCGAAGGAATACATCCGCAAGTACGCCTTCATTTCGCAAATCATCTCGTTCGATGATACGCGGCTCGAGAAGCTGTACGTGTTTTTGCGCTTCCTGTTGAAAAAGCTTCCGTTCACTCCCGAGCGTTTGCCGCTTGAGGTGCTGGAAAGCGTGGACATGGAATCGTACAAGATCGTGAAAGGCAAGGCGGCCAAGATTCAGTTGGAGGACGTAGAGGGCTTGATCGAACCGATCGGCAGCGGACGGCGCGGGATGATGGAAGACGAAAAAGATTTTCTTTCGAAGATCGTAAAGGAAGTGAACGATCGGTTTGGAACCGAGTTTTCGGAGGACGACCGCGTGGTGATGGGTGATATGGCACGGCGTTTGGCGGGAAACGAAATGCTTCACGCGACCATCCAAAACAACACGCGCGACGCGGCGAAAATCAAATACGACAAGATCTTCCAAGACGAGCTGGTTAACATGCTCAACCGGCATTTCGGCTTTTACAAAAAACTGGACGAAAGCGAGGAACTGAAATCCTTCGTCAATCAAAAGATTTTTGACTACGTGAACAGGCAGGTGAAGGAGCGGGATAAGGTCTAACGGTTTTTCTTAAAACAGGATCGACACAAGGGTGTCATTCTATCTATGTCGGAGGATGTCACGCAAAAAGTAATTGATTTTTACGTTGCGCGAGAAACAAAAAAAGGGTGGGCTATTGATGTTGATAAAGATGAGAATATCCGCGTAATTAAATGCTGCGATAATTGGAAATTAAGTCAGAATTTATCAGATGATGAAATCCAACGTCTCGTGACGGTTGATTGCCCTGAATCTCGCGGATTGATCAAAGGCGATCGCCGGTTGCTTAAAGACATTGCTCGAGAGGCCGATCGACAACTTAGATTAGCTTTGGAATCCGGGCGTGATAAAGAATGGAGATCAGAACGTAAAAGAGATTTTTTAGAGGGGCTACTGAAGAAATTAGAAATGGATGAAAATGTATTTGAATCGGACCCTATTATTCTCAGACCGAAGGTTCCCGGAGAACCGATTACGGGGAGTTACTATTTACAAGATGGGAATCATAGAATGCTCGCCGCCGGGATCTTCTTTTTGCGAAATAGGAGAATGCCAAAAGTGATATTCCATATTGGTGGGTCAATAGACAAAGAGCAATTCAAGAACCATCAGTAAAGAAATCGGGCTTTTTGTCCATCCTGGACGCCCCGCAGGGGTTGCGTCATTCCTTGTGGCGTATGAATACGCAAACCGCCGCAAGGCCGGATACACGCACAGAACGCGAACAGAAGGAATCGGAGGCCCCGAAGCAGATCACGTACTGCCTGTACGCCCGCAAGTCGACGGAATCCGAGGAACGGCAGGTGCTTTCCATCGATTCGCAGATCAAGGAGATGCTGCAGCTCGCCGAGCGCGAAGGGCTCGACGTCGCGGAGATCCGGCGCGAGAGCCACTCCGCCAAGGCGACCGGCGAACGTCCCGTGTACAACGAGCTGCTGGCCGACATCCGGCTCGGGAAGTTCGGCGGCATCCTCACGTGGGCGCCGGACCGCCTCTCCCGCAATGCAGGCGACCTCGGCTCCCTCGTCGATCTCATGGACCAAGGGCGCCTGCGCGAGATCAGGACGTACGGCCAGCGATTCAGCAATTCGCCGAACGAAAAGTTCATGCTGATGATCCTGGGATCCACCGCCAAGCTTGAAAACGACCACCGCGGCGAGAACGTGAAGCGCGGGCTGCGCACGCGCGTGGAGATGGGCTTGTGGCCTGGCGTGGCGCCGCTCGGATACTTGAACCAAGGGCGCATGGACAAGAAATGCCAGATCATCATCGATCCCGTTCGCGCGCCGGTCATTAAGCAGATCTTCGAGAAGATGGGGTACGAGCAGTGGAGCGGGAGGAAGATCTACAACTGGCTCAAGCACGACCTGAACTTCAAGACGCGGGGCAACAAATCGCTCACCCTAAGCGGCCTCTACCGCATGCTCGACAATCCCATGTACTACGGCGTGTTCGAACGTCCCCGAAACAGCGGCAACTGGTACGAGGGCAAGCACAAGCCGATCATCACCAAAGAGCTGTTTGACCTCGCCCAAGCCTATTTAAAACGCGACCAAATCGTGCGGGAGAACAAGGAGTTCGCCTTCACCAAACTGTTCACGTGTGGGCTGTGCGGATCGGGCGTATCGGCCGAGGACAAATACAAGAAGCTTCGGGACGGCACCACCGCCCATTACGTCTACTACGGCTGCACCAGAAGCAGGGATCGGGAGTGCAAGAATCAGTACATCCGCGAGGAAGAGCTGATCGGCGAACTCATCAAGCTGCTGGATCAGATCAACCTTAACGAGCTCGGGATGCGGCACAAGCTGGAGGACGAGATCAAACGATTCCACCACTTCCAAAAAGTCGTCCTCGGATCGGACGGCAAGCAGGAAGCGGCTGAGGCCGACGTGAATATCCGAACGTACGCGAAGTACTTGCTGCGCGAAGGGAGCGTGTCGGAGAAACGGGAACTGCTGGGGAACCTACGAAGCCGCCTCGTCTACACGAATAAGCACGTGAATCTGCTGCCGGAAGGTTAGGACGATGAGCCCGATGACCCAAGCGGGATTCGAACCAAGGAATTTGCCTAAAGCAAGCGGGGTCTGGAGTTTGACTGGCGGAAACTGATCGTTCCCCATCACAGCCGACAAGACAAATTTCTTCACACAACAAAACCGCCATTTCTGGCGGTTTTGTCTAACGGACAAGGCCCTACCGGTCGCCCCTCGTGCCTGACGCACACGGGTTGCACGATAAGAAATTGTCCTGGCGGAGAGGGTGGGATTCGAACCCACGGTACCCTTACGGGTACATCAGATTTCGAGTCTGACGCATTCGACCACTCTGCCACCTCTCCTGGTTGCGGCCGGTTAAAACGGCGCCGGTCCGGCTTGCTCCTGCGGTCCTCCCTCAACGTACATCCGTGTACGTTTCGGTCCGGTCCTCGTCGCGCACCGAACCGTCATCCGTTTTTCCTCGGCCTCACTTCGTTCGCAACACGCGGCGGCGGACGAAAAGTAGCACGCGCGGGAAGCCGCGTCAATCGGGGAAATGGCCGCCGGAGGCTTCAGAAAAGAATCCGTCAGATCCTTCGCTTCGGCCTGCGGCCTCGCTCAGGATGACAAAGGGGAGGACCTCGCTCAGGATGACAAGGGGCGGAGGAATCGCCGCCGCTTCTCGTGGTATCCTTAGGGCGCTATGAACTGGCTCTGGTTCGCGTTTTCCGGCCCGGTGTTCTGGGCCGCGTCGACGCACATCGACAAGTATCTTGTTGAAAAATATTTCAAGCGAGCGTCGACGGCGGTGCTCATGGTCTTCACGGCGCTGATCGGGTTGCTGCTGCTGCCGTTCGTCTGGTACTGGAAGCCGGACGTGCTCATGCTTCCTGTCGAAAGCATCGCGGTGATGATGGCCTCGGGTGTCTTGTACATGGCGGCCATGCTGTTTTATCTCCAAGCGCTACAGACGGAAGAGGCGTCCGTCGTCGCACCGCTATTCCAGATGTCGGCGCTGTTCACCTACGGCCTGGCCTTCGTCTTCCTGCACGAGGCGCTCACCGGCCTGCAATTGGGCGCGGGAGCGCTCATCCTGTGCGGTGCCTTCCTGCTCTCGTCCAAATCGCTGCGCCTGCGCGCGTTCAAATCACGGCTCGTATTTCCCATGTTCCTCGCGTCGCTGGCGCTCGCCCTGTCGTCCGTCATCTTCAAGTTTTTCGCCGTTTCCGACGAATTTTGGAAAACCGTGTTCTGGACCTATGCGGGCGAGGCCGTGTTCGGTTTCGTCCTGCTCGCCATCCCGGCCTACGGGAAGCAATTCGTTGCCTTGTTCAAGAGGCATCCGGGCGCGATGGCCGGCGTCAACGTCGCCAACGAGCTGATCAATTTGGGCGGCAGCCTCGGCGTGCGCTACGCCTTCGTGCTGGCGCCGGTCGCCATCGTGCAAGCCATCAGCAGCACGACGCTGCTCTTCATTTTCGGCTTCGGCATCGTTCTGACGCTCTTCTTTCCAAGGCTCGGCCGCGAAGATTTGTCCTGGACAAATCTCGTGCAAAAAGGCGCCGCGGCCGTCCTGATCGGCTTGGGCGTCTTCTTCATCAATCGCTGATATGTCCTTCATGCCCTTCATTCTCGCCTGCTGGATCGTGCTTGTCGCCGTCTGGGCGGTCGGCGCGTTCCGCACCAAGCCGACGAACATCCAGGAGACGCCGCGGCGGCGCTTCTGGTACCGCATCCTCATGATGGCCGCCATCCTGCTGTTGCTGCCGGACGTCCGCCTGCTGCCGTTTTTGACGCCGCTGCATGCACCGGCGCCCGCCATCGGCCTCGCCGCGGACATCCTCGCGGCGCTGGGCCTGTTCGTCGCCGTATGGGCGCGCGTGACCCTGGGCGGAAATTGGAGCGGCGACGTGACGTTCAAGCACGGCCACGAGCTGGTACAGAGCGGGCCGTACCGCTTCGTACGCCACCCGATCTACACCGGCTTCCTGTTGCTCTTCCTGGCAACCGCGCTCGCGGAAGGCCGCGCAACCGGTTATGCCGCCGTGTTCGTCCTGTTCATCAGCTTCTGGATCAAGTGGCGGCAGGAAGAGGAAATCATGGCGAAGCATTTTCCCTCCTACGCGGCGTACAAAAAGCGCGTCCGCGCCCTCGTGCCGTTCATCCTCTGACCGGCCGCCGGGATGGCGGATGCGGACGAGATGCCTATCGCGCGCTTGTTGCCTATGACTTCCAACAATTCGTCGTTTTCGATCTCGTCCGCGCGCAACGGACGCATCGACGTCCGTCCCGCAGCGGACGGCTGGCAAGTGTATGTCGGCGGCTACGACCAGTCGACGGACTACTGCTCCGACATGTGGCGGCAGGCCTTGCGCTTCGTTCCGGCGCGGGCGCGCGTCAAGCGCGTGCTGATGCTGGGGCTCGGCGCGGGCGTAGCTCTGCCGCATGTCTTCGCGCGGTTCCCCGAAAGCCGCGTCACGGTCGTGGAATGGGACCCGGCCATGGTGGAGGTGGCCGAGCGCGCCGGCTACGTGTCCACCGAACGGCTGCCGGACGTCCTGGTCGGCGACGCGGCGGACATCGTCCCGTCGCTTGGCGAAACGTTCGACCTGATCCTGGTCGATCTGTTCCGCGGCGACCGCGCCGCGCCGATCCTCGAGCAGTCCGCCTTCGTCCGCGCGCTCGCCGCGCGGCTGCGTCCGCACGGTTTCCTGCTGCTCAACTATTTCAAAAGCCGGCGCGCTCGCCGCGCATTCGACGCCGTCCTTGGGCGCTATGCCGAGTGGCGTTTTGCCTATAACGGCCTGGCCGCCTACCGGCCCGTCTCCGGCGGCGTTCATCCGCCTTCGTCCAGCGGATTCTTCGCTCGGCTTTTCAACAAATGAAGCGCCATCATCCGCCCGATCCGAATCCCGCGAAAAATGCTGCGGGATTTTTGCGTTCGTTTCGGCTATAATGAGGGCAGCTGTCTGATTTCGTATGCCCATTCGCAAAGCCATCATTCCGGTTGCCGGCCTCGGCACCCGTTTCCTGCCCGCCTCCAAGGCGCAGCCGAAGGAGATGCTCGCCGTCGTCGACAAGCCCATCATCCAGTACATCGTGGAGGAAGCCGTCGCCTCCGGCATCGAAGAGATCATCTTCGTCACCTCGATCGGCAAACGCGCCATCGAGGATCACTTCGATCGCAATTTCGAGCTGGAGTACCGGCTGGAACAGAAGGGCAAAAAGAAGGAGCTGGCCGAAGTGGGAGCGATCGGCAAGCTGGCCAAATTCGCCTTCGTGCGCCAGAACAAGCCGATGGGCGACGGGCACGCCGTGCTGACCGCCCTTCCCTTCGTCGAACAGCATGAGCCGGTAGCCGTCCTCTTCGGCGACGATATCATCGGCGGCAAGGTCCCGGCATTGGCGCAGCTCATCCAAACCTACGACAAATACCAGGACCCGGTCGTCGCGCTGCAGGAAATGCCAAAGGCGGAAGTCTCCAATTACGGCGTGATCGGCGGGACGGAAGTCGAGGACGGCACGTGGCAGATTGAAACCTTCGTCGAGAAACCCAAGCCGGAAAAAGCTCCTTCCGCCCTGGCCGCCGTCGGGCGCTACATCATCACGCCGGAAATTTTCGACCTGCTCTCCCGGCAAAAGCCGGGCAAGGACGGCGAAATACGGCTTGCAGACGCCTTTGCCGCTTATCTCAAGGGCCGCAAGCGCGCGATGTACGGACGGCGATTCGAAGGGACGCGCTACGACTGCGGCAGCAAACTTGGTTTTTTGAAAGCCCAGGTGGAACTCGGCCTGAAGCATCCCGGCATCGGCCCGGCGCTGGCGAAATACTTGAAGGGCTTGAGCCCATCAGAGCTAAAGGCTAAAGGCTAAAGGCTTCCCCTATGCGACGTACGTCCTTCCGCTGGCTCGCGCTTCCCGTTCTGGCCAGCCTCGTCCTGTCCGGCGCCGGCTGCGGCGGTCCTTCGGCGGCCGAGCAACAGGCTTCGACGCCCGTCACGCTCACGGTGTGGGGCGTGTACGACACGCAGGATGCCTGGCAGCAGATCATGACGGATTACCAAAAGCTGCATCCGAACGTGTCCTTCTCCTACCGCCAGGTGCGCAGCGACACGTATCAGGACGATTTGGTTCGCGCCTTCGCCGAGGGCAACGGGCCGGACATTTTCGCCGTGCACAACACGTCCATCGGGGAGAATCTGGCGCTCATGGCGCCGATGCCGACGTCGCTCACGATCCCCTACACGACGGTGACGGGCACCATCAAGAAGACCAAGACGACCGTGTTCAAGACCGCGCCGACCATCACGCCGACGCAGCTCAGCGACCAATTCCTCGACGTCGTCGCCGGCGACGTCGTGCGCCCGTACCAGCCGGATCCGCAGAAGCCGGCCGTGACGCGCGTCTGGGGCCTGCCCATGTCCGTCGACGACCTCGCCTTGTTTTACAACCGCGACCTGTTGAACGCCGCGGGCATCGCCCAGCCGCCGTCCTCCTGGGACGAGTTCCAGAACACCGACATCCCGAAGCTCACCAGCGTCGGCCCGAACGACCTCATCCTTCAGTCGGGTGCCGCCATCGGCACCTCGCAGAACGTCGAGCGCGCCTTCGACATCCTGTCGCTCCTGATGATGCAGAACGGCACGACGATGGTCGACGACCGCGGCGCGGCGGCGTTCGGTGCGACGGACCAGAACCAGAATTCACCGGGCGCGCAGGCGGTCCGTTTCTACACGGATTTCGCCAATCCGCTGACCAAGGCCTATACGTGGAACGACAAGCAGCCGCCGTCCTTTGATGCCTTCGCCACCGGCAAAACCGCGTTCTTCTTCGGCTATTCCTACCACATCCCGCTGCTGCGCGCGCGCAGCCCGAAGCTCAAGTTCGGCATCGCGCCCATGCCGCAGATCACCGGCGGCCGCGCCGTGAATTACGCCAACTACTGGGTGGAGGCCGTGTCCAAGGCGAGCAAGAACCAGACGTGGGCCTGGGACTTCATCCAGTTCGCGACGAGTCCCGACGAAGTGAAAAGCTACCTGAAGGCCGCGGACGCCCCGCCCGCACGCAAGGCGCTCATCGCGGACGATTTGCAGGATCCGGACCTTGGCGTATTCGCCGGCCAGCTGTTGACCTCCCAGTCCTGGTACACGGGCAACAATGCCGAGGTGACGGAAAAGGCTTTTCTGGACTTGATCGACGCCGTCAACGGCGGCACGGATCCCGCGAAGGCGACCGTCGATGCGCAGAACAAGGTGAACCAAACGCTATGAAGTTTCGTGCCGCCGCCCTCGCCGCCGCCTGCGTCCTCGCCTCCAGCTTCATGGCGGCGCCGGTTTTCGCGCAGTCCACGCCCTGCGGCACGGGCAATAAACCCTGTACGGTGGATCAAGTGGGGCCGTTCATGCAGGGCGTTTCCAACCAATGCGGAAACCTCGGAACCTGCAATTTGTGCGACATCGAAATCGTCCTGGTGAACATCGGCACATGGATCCTCGGCATCGTCGGCTCCCTTGTGCTGCTGTTCTACGTCTGGGGCGGCATACAGCTCCTGGCCTCCGGCTCTGGCGCCACCAGCGTGCAGAAGGGCAAAAAGTCCATCACGACGGCGACCGTCGGCCTCATTATCGTGTTCGTGGCCTATATCGGCATCCACACCATCGCCCAGGCGCTTGGCATCAGCGTGACCGGCGGCACGTGCGGGGAAAACGTCGAAACGAGCCCGAACGTCTCGGGCGGATACGTCCACCAGTGCACGAAAACCAATCAGGGGGCCTCGTGCGACTTAAATGCCCAGTGCGTGTTCGACAATCAATCGGGAACTGCCGTCTGCGAAGACTTATGCGATATCCAGCATCCGACGGATTACACGTGTCTGGACACGAGCCAGCTGAAAGCGACAGAAAAAAGCCAGCATTGCGTTCCCAATCTGTGCCGAGGAGGCGCGAATCTTGAATGTTGCGATTCCACCACTCCAGGTTACTAGACACCTTGCCCTATGTGCCACCGCCTTTCCACGTTCCGCTCCCTTCGCCTGCCCTTGTTTCTGCTTACCGCCACCGTTCTGTATCTGCTTCAATTCCATGCTTCCCCTGTTTCTGCAGCCGCAGACACGTGTTCGACTGCCGGCGGGAAAGGTTCTGGTTATGCCTGTTACGACATGAACAATTACTCGCAGGCCCAAATTACCCAGGCAGATTGTTGGGAAAATCTTTGCGAGAATGAAGGGACGAATGTCTTCTGCTGCAACGCAGCCAAGTACAGCGCGCTTGGACTTGGACAAGCGGGAGGGGGCACTCAATCCTCGTCTTCTACGCCATCCACGACCCTTAAAAATCCGATCGGCGTCAAGAATTTGAACGAAGCCATCGGCAAGATCATCAAAGCCGCCCTCGGGCTCTCCGGCGCCGTGGCCCTGCTCATGTTCGTCTGGGGCGGCGTGCAGTGGCTCATTTCCGGCGGGAGCGCCGAGCGGGTGAAGGCGGGAAAGAACACCTTGACGTGGGCCACGATCGGCCTTGTCGTGATCTTCACGGCTTATGTCCTGGTAAATCTCGTGGTGAAAACGCTCGAAGGCAAGCCAAGCTAGAGATGTTTCGTCCGCGCTTTCCATTCCTCGCTCCGTCCTCGCGAATCCAACCAGCCTTATGCGCCTTCGCCCTGCCGTTCTTCGTCTTCTGCATTCGCTCGCGGCCCTGGCGTTTTGCGGCATCCTCGCTTTGACCTCGGCTCAGGCCCTCGCAGCCGGCGGTACTCCGACCGCCGGCGGCTCCACGTCAAGTGCGGCAACGGCGGCCAAGGTGGCGCCGATCACGGCCTTGAATCCTCTTGGAGGCGCGAGCACGGATTTGAACCTGGCCATCGGGAACATCATCAAAGCCGCGCTCGGGCTCTCCGGCGCCGTGGCCCTGCTCATGTTCGTCTGGGGCGGCGTGCAGTGGCTCATTTCCGGCGGGAGCGCCGAGCGGGTGAAGGCGGGAAAGAACACCTTGACTTGGGCCGCTCTGGGACTTGTGGTAATATTTACGGCGTACACGCTGGTGAACGTCGTGGTTACGATGCTCTCCGGCGCCACAAGCTAATTTCATTCTTTCCGCCCCTTCCGGGCGAACTTCCTATGAAGAAGAAGTACATCGGTTACGCGTTGGGCGCCGCGGCGGCCCTCGCCCTGACGGCCGGCGCCGTTCACGCACAGGCCTTGACGGGCAACGATCTGTTCGGAGGGCCGGGCTCGTCCGGCACGACGTTCGCCAATCAGGCCGGTCTTTCTTCCGGCAACCTGACCAGCACGATCGCGAGCATCATAAAGACGATCATCGGGTTCCTCGGCATCGTCGCGGTGGTTATCATCCTCTGGGGCGGCTTCGAGTGGATGACGGGGGGCGGCAATCCGGAAAAGGTGAAGCAGGCGAAGACCCGCATCATCCAAGGCATCATCGGCCTCGTCATCGTCATCGCCGCGTTCGCCATTGCGCAGTTCGTGATCAACTCGATTACGAGCGCCGTCAACTCGGCCGGCCAATAAACCGAAAACTTCCTAGCCGGTTCCGGGAACCGGCCATGGGCTTGGCCCCGCGTCTGCCGCCTGCAGAGGCGGGGTCGAGCTTATGAAGAAGCGATTGAAAGGATGGTACGCCGGTTTGGGGTTCTGGCTTGCGCTTGGCTTGTTTCCAATGGCGGCACAGGCCATCTCTCCGGCGGCGTCCGCGATAGAAGGAAGCCTGCAAGGCGCCGGCAGCGCCGCCTACGGAACCTCGACGGTTGCCAACAACGCCCCTCAACTGATCGCCAACGGCATCAATGTCATTCTCGGCGCCAGCGGTATCGTGCTCATCGGATACCTGGTCTACGCGGGGATTCTCTACATGCAGGCGGGCTCGGATCCGAAAAAGGCCACGCAAGCCAAGACCATCATCGTCAATGCCGTGATCGGGTTGGTCATCATCGTCGCCGCCTGGGCCATCGCAAACTTCGTTTTCCAGCAACTCGCAGCCGCCACGGGCGGTTAATCGCGTATGCACCGCGTTCAAATGCCCTCTTTTCGCGCCTTGCGCGTCCTCATTCCCGCCGGATGGCTTGGACTTGCCTTGACGGCGCACGCGCAGGCCACCGCTACGCTCGGCGGATTGGAAAAGACGGCAGGTGCGGCAGGATACTCAACCGGAATCTCGACGGCGGGCGTCATCGGCAGCCTCGTCAGCGGCCTCATCGGCCTGGCAGGGCTTATCTTCATCGTCATGATCGTCTGGGGCGGCGTGCAGTACCTGGTTGCGCAAGGAGAACCTGAGCGCGTGAAGAAGGCAAAAGACACCTTGGTGTGGTCCATCTTGGGGCTTGTCGTCATGGCCGCCGCCTACGTCTTGACGCAATACGTCTTCACGGCGCTTGGCAAGCTCTTGTCTTAATTCCGCGTCTTGTTGACAGGGGCGGAAGGACGCGGGAAAATAATGCCAACATTCATTCCTCACGTATGAAAAACGTCTTGAACAAACTCACTGCCGGCTTGTCCGTCCTGCCCGTGCTCGTGCTCCCTTCCGCCGTTCACGCACAACTCTCGAATGCTCTGACGGGTGGAACAACTGGTATTCAGACGACTCAAGCTGGTTCCACCAAACCGCTCACGACATTGATCGCGAACCTAGTCAACGTTGTTCTCGGTGTGATGGGTATCATTTTCGTGGTTCTCATCGTCTACGCGGGCATCTTGTACATGCAGGCAGGATCAAATCCGGACAACGCCAAGAAGGCAAAAAGTCTCATCATCAACGCCGTGATCGGCCTGGTGATCGTGGTCGCCGCCTACGCCATTGCGAACTTCATTATCCAGCAGCTTGTGTCTGCAACGTAATGACAAGGAGCCGCCCGCCTCGGCAAGAGGTCGGGCGGTTTTTTGACGGCCGACTTTCTTTCATGGAAAAATATAGACAATCACATCTTTTCCTATGTTGAAACAAGAACGCGCGTGGTTTGTACGAATGGCAGCGTTGTCACTCGGCGCATGTGTCGCGGTGGATGTTCATGCTCAGTCGGCCGCTCTCAAGGCAGCGCAAGACAATGTCTCTGCCGTTGGCACGAAACTTGGAGGCAAACTTCAGGGGCTACCGTCACTCCTTGCCGGCCTCGTCAACGCCGTGTTGGGCGCCATGGGCATCGTGTTCGTTATTCTGATCGTCTACGCTGGCATCCTGTACATGCAGGGTGGCGGAGACAAGGAAAAAACGACGAAGGCGAAGAACCTCATCGTCAATTCCGTGATCGGACTTGTCATCATCATTGCCGCTTACGCCATAGCAAGCTTCATCATCCTCCAGCTTCAGACGGCTTCGACCGGAAAGTAGAAAAGACCACCGCAAGGGTGGCGTTGAAATAAAGAACCGGCGTCGACCCGTCCGCGAAGAGACTCGCGAAAGGCAGACGCCGGTGAGCTTAGGGATAGTACACGGCCCCGTCGCCGCCCGTGTACCGCTCCCAGACCCCGTCCTCGGTGCACGGATAATCGTGCATGACGACGGGGGCGTAAATCGGATACCCCGCAATCGTCCGCGGGGTCGGCCGGGCGAAGACGATGCGCACTGTCTCGCCCTTTTCGATGCCGGGCCACCAGACGGTGGCCGACAGAGGCGCGCACGTGTACGGCACGCCGTCGGCCTTCTTCCCCGTGCTCTCCACGTCGAGATACACAGGGATCCCTCCAACGACGGGCTTGTAGATGCCGTTGCGGAAGAAACACGCAACGGCATTTCCCGTGTCCGAGTAGCCGAGCGCCCCCGACAGGGCCACGAACTTGAGGCCCGGGCCCGGACCGGCCGGTTGCATCGTCGGATCCTCCGACGACCACCCGCCGACGATGGTGCCGTCGGCCTGCGCGATCGCCGGCGTATCCACGGCAGTCCCGCCGGTGAGCGGGTCGAAGTGTTCGACGCCCACGGTCGGCAGCGCGGACGGGGACGCAGGCGTCGGGGCAGGCGCATCTCTGACCTGCGCCCGCGCGGCGGCGAGCTTGTCCTCCGCCGTCTCTCGCGCCTCGATCTCGTGGTCGAGGAGCGCTTCGAGGCAGGAGATGCGCTCCGGCCCCGACAGCTGCCGACAGCCGGCTACGACCGCCGTGCTTGGCGAGTCGGGGCGCGGCATCGGCCCCGAGACGCAGGCGACCGCGAGCGCGGCCGCGACGAGCGTGAACATCTTCATCGGAACCTCCGTGGGAGGCGCGAGCTCTGCCCGTGCCTCCCGAATGGGATAAGGGGCTACTTGTCGTCGCCTTCCTCGTGCGGCCGATGGGCCTTGAGAATGGCCGCCACGTTGGCCTTCGTTTCCGCGTCGTCGCTGACGAGGGCGTCGACGCGCGGGTCCGTCGCCGAAGTCACGATGACTTGCGGCCGCGGCAGGACGATCACGGGCGGCGTGCGAGCGGCGTAGATGGCCGCCTGCTCGGGGAAGGCCGAGTAGGCGGGCACCCCGCCGTATGCCCCGGCATAGCCGTACGGCCCGTACGGGCCGTTGATCGCCGTGGTCCGGCAGTTTGGACCGTGGCAGTCGGCCACCTGCCCGCCGTACGGGGTCTTTTCGACGGCGGCCAGGCGTTCCATTTCGAGTGCCTGTTCGGGCGTGAAATACCGCCCGTGCACCGTGGGGGTGTCGACGGTGGCGAAGCACCCCGTCGCCCCCATGGCGACGAGGACGAACACGAACGCGATGAGGCGGCGCATGGGCCCCTCCTGCCGACTCTCCCACCTGCGGCGGGATGCCGGCTCAGGTTTTGACAGTGCGAAACGCCCGGATGGCGCGTCCCTGGAAGGGACGGGACTGCAGCCCTCGCGTGGGCTGGAATCCCCTCATTTCCAAGAAAAACGATTATTATCAAGAAAGGACTCTAGCCGATTTTTCGGTTTTTGTCAACCGTCATGTCAGCCCCTGACAAAAGAAAAACGGCCCCGCTCTCCACGGATGGGAGAATGGGGCCGCACGTACGTTACTGACAGAGCGCCGGTTGACAACCGGCGAGGCCTCGACCGCCTGGCGTCAGCCCGGCGCACATCTCGCACCAGCGCCTGCGGGTCAGGTCGCCCGCAAACGGCTTGGTGTCGTCGAGATGCGCACCGACGGCGAACGGCGTCGTCGGGGCCGGCCGAACCGTCGGCGCAGGGCCGCTCGTGTCCCAGATCTTCGGGTCGAGCGGCTGCTGGGCCTGCCCGACCACGGGCTGGGTCCGAGGCGCGTACGGCTGAGCCGTCCTGCCGCTGCCGTGGAACGGGTTGCGGATCGACGGGGACGAAAATCCGCCCCAGTCGAACAGCGACAGCCCGATCACGATCACCCCGGCGGCGATGAGGCCGACGACGAGCTTGGTCTTCAGCGGGGCGGACTTTCCCCCGCCGTGGCCGTCCTTTTTGTTGCTCATGGACGATGAGCTCCTGCGACCGGCGCCGCGGGGGCAGCCGACGCGTTTGGGGTGGTCTTCTCCTCTGGCTTCTTGCGCCAGAGCAGGGCGAGCGCGATGCCGAGCGCGATGAGACCCAGCCCGTAGAGACGGAACTTCTCCGCGGTCGTCCAGGGCTTGTCCGCGGTGGCCGGTGCCTTGCTAATCGTGGCGAGGCTGGCAAGGTGGGTCGGAACCCACCCATTGAAGCCCCAGAACAGGATCAGCACGGCCAGCGCGATGACGCCGACCTTGGTGACGATCCGGCCCGTGCGCACGCCCTGGCGCCTCTTCTGCGCCTCGTTGGCGTTCGCTGTGAACACGAACACGCCGAGGGCGATGATCCCCACCGCAAGGAACGCGGCGTGGATCGGGAGCCCAAGCACGCCATGGATCTCGACTCCTACCACGAGAGAGGCGAGAAGGATGAGTGCGTACGTGCTCGCATCCCTTATGCCGTCCCCGAAGACGTCGAGGACGTGACGGACGTTCGCCCACACGCCCGCGCCGGGGGCTGGCGGGGTGGCGGACGGGTTGCGTCCGCCGAAGAACGTCCCGACGAGAAAGCCAAAGGTGGCCATCGTGCCGAGAATCATGATCGCGTAGATCATTTCCTCACTTCCTTTCCTGTGGCCACGGGGGCCGCGTGGGAGGTTTCCGTGTTCGCGGCGTCCGCGACGCCCTTGACGATAGTTCCAACGCTGACCACCGCCGCCAGAATGGCCACAATGACCAGCACGACGCCCGCGGCGATGAAACGCCGCAGCCAGGGGCTGTGCTTCTTCGGCTCCGGCGCGGCCTTCTTGCTCCCGCGCAGTTTTTCCAACGCCTCCATAACGTGCGTCGGAATGCTCTTGCGCCCTTCCCCGACCACGAAGATGAGCCGCGTGATGGCCTCCACGTCGTCGGGATCGAGGCGCTCGGGCATGTCGAGCTCGAGAAAATCCGTATCCGGCATGACAGGACCGATCGTCAACCCGGCCCTTCCGGCGTACTTGCGCGCCAGGCGGTACGAGGTGTCGGTCCACTGTAGAACCGGCACGGTCTTCAGCTCGTCGCCGAGGTCGGTGACCGCGAGCGACGCGGCGTACACGCCGGCGAGCCACCGCCCGAACATGCCGACCCTCTCGGCCCAGTCCGGAACGGGCTGGGCCTTCTCCACCGGAGCCGGTTGGCCCGCGGTGTCGTGCTCCGTGTCGGCCATCTCGGCCTCCTTCTGTTTGGCCTTCTCGGCGGCCTTGGTGTAGGGCTGGCACTTCGGGCATTCCTCGTACCCTATCTGCTGAGCCAGCTCCAGGGCAAACCTCTCGGCCGGAAAGGCCTCGGCGTCGGCCAACTTGACACTGGCGCGCGGACCACGGTCCTTTCCGCCCTTGCCGCCCTCCTCTCTGAGGAGCGTCGGCTTGTGGGCATTGTCCCACGCGTCTTTTGCCGTCCGGAAGGCGAGACACATGACGGTCTCGCCCTGCATTCGGTGGACGTGGTTGGCCGCGTCGCCAGGCATGGCCCGGCTGCGGACAACCTCGTTGCGCGGTGTCCCCGCACCCGAGGGTATGGCGGTCTTGGTTCCGCCGATCGACGAACGATCGCCGCCGTGATGCGCCCATTCGGCGAATGCGTCGACGATTCCCGAGACGCCGTCTTGACCGGCCGTGGCCAAATAGTTTGCCACAACGTCCAGAGTGACGGACTTCTTTCCGGCCAAACGCTTCGCCTCGAAAATGGCAAATCGCACAAAGTGGCCGAGAATGTCGCCCCCAACCTTCAGGCCGAGCTCTGGTACCGCCTTCGCCTTGGCGTAGACGGCGTCGAGCAAAGGCGAATGACTTGCCTCGAGGTGATTCCGCACCCCGATCTCAAATGCCTCGCGCGTCGCATCCGAAAGGATGGACGAAACGCCAACTCCTCCCGATCCTGCCATCCCATGCTCCTTCTCGTCTTCCGACGATGAAAAAATCTCTCGGTTATGAATGTCCGAATCGACCTGGAAATCCGCTTGTGCGGACCTACGGTCGACGTACGTAAATACCATGTTTTGCGGCTTTTGTCAACCGCCGCCTCCTCCGATTTCTTCCGTCAGAAAGGCGCGGTCGGCATTCCGATTCACAAGCGTCGCTCCGACCAGCTTCCCCCGGCGGATGAAGCGCTGCCGGACGCCGCCGTCCTGGACGGATCCGTCCACTTCGATACGTTCCGCGGCGGCCCGATCCGTGTCGCCTATGAAAATCACCTCGATTCCAGCAACATTCATCGCATATGACGTGACCAATCGATACGCTTCGTGCCCGCCCGCCAGGTAGATCGGA
>JAJYIV010000008.1 GCA_021789915.1 bacterium
GGAGCGACGCCGCGTGGACGATGAAGGCCTTCGGGTCGTAAAGTCCTTTTTTTGGGGACGAACAAATGACGGTACCCAAAGAATAAGAGGTTGCTAACTCTGTGCCAGCAGCAGCGGTAATACAGAGACCTCGAGCGTTATCCGGATTCATTGGGCGTAAAGGGTCCGCAGGTGGCTTGGTAAGTCATGCGTCAAATCTCTGGGCTCAACCCAGGGGCTGCGTGTGATACTGCCAGGCTTGAGGCTGGGAGAGGTGCACGGAATTACTGGTGTAGCGGTAAAATGCGTTCATATCAGTAAGAACACCAAAGGCGAAGGCAGTGCACTGGAACAGTCCTGACACTCAGGGACGAAAGCGTGGGTAGCAAAAAGGATTAGATACCCTTGTAGTCCACGCCCTAAACGATGAGCGCTAGATTTCGGGAGTATCGACCCTCCCGGAGTCGGTTAACCAAGCTAACGCATGAAGCGCTCCGCCTGGGAAGTACGATCGCAAGATTAAAACTCAAAGGAATAGACGGGGACCCGCACAAGCGGTGGAGCATGTGGTTTAATTCGACGGTAAACGAAGAACCTTACCCAGGCTTGAAATCTAGCTGCAAGCCGCTGGAAACAGCGGCCGCCTTCGAGGGTGCTAGGTAGGTGCTGCATGGTTGTCGTCAGCTCGTGGCGTGAGCTGTTCCCTTAAGTGGGGTAACGAGCGCAACCCTTGTCCTGCGTTGTCCTTTTCGCAGGAGACTGCCTTCGCAAGAAGGAGGAAGGCGAGGATGACGTCAAATCAGCATGGCCCTTACGTCTGGGGCGACACACGTGCTACAATGGTCGGTACAATGGGCTGCCAAGCCGCGAGGCGGAGCCAATCCCATAAAGCCGACCCCAGTTCAGATTGAAGGCTGCAACTCGCCTTCATGAAGCCGGAATCGCTAGTAACGGCCGATCAGCTATGCGGCCGTGAATACGTTCTCGGGTCTTGTACTCACCGCCCGTCACGCCAAGAGAGTCGGAAACGCCCGAACGTCGCCGTAGGGCGGCGGAAGGCGGAGTCGATGATAGGGGCGAAGTCGTAACAAGGCACCCGTAGCGGAAGCTGTGGGTGGATTACCTCCTTTCAGGGAAAAACGAGTTCTCACGGACTCTATCCAAGTCGAGATCAGCCTCTTTGCTGATCGGCTTCGCAAGAAGCCATTAAGTCCCGCGAAGGATTCAAAACCTTCCGGGCCTCTTCCACAAACACGTTGCAATCACCTAGAAGACGATCGGTCTCAATGTCAAAACCCGCCCCGCGAAGGGCGAGTTTTGTTTTCAACGATGGACGAAAACCGATCCGCGATGGTGCCGGGGGTCAGAATTGAACTGACGACACGAGGATTTTCAGTCCTCTGCTCTACCACTGAGCTACCCCGGCAACAGCGCTGATCGATTTTCCTTGGTGGGCGTGGATGGACTCGAACCATCGACCTTCACATTATCAGTGTGACGCTCTAACCACCTGAGCTACACGCCCTCGAATGTGGGCACATCTTAAAGAGACGCGATGGAACGGTCAAGCCATAGTCATGACCATAAGGTGTATACTTGAGAAAAATCCTATGCGCCGTCTCGTAATCACTTTTACCGCCGCGGTCTTGCTGGCCGCCGCAAGCCGCGCATCGGCCGGGGGTGTTTCAGCGTACCCTACGTCGGCCAGCCAAGTCTCCAACCAGGTCTATCAGCCGAACAACCTGCTTGGCGCGCCCGACGGGCAGTACGCCACGTTCCAAGCCGATCAAGCGAGCGTCGTTTTGAACTTCGGACAGGATGTGACGGGGAATCTCACCGTCACCTACCAGCTTCTGCAATTCGGTGCGAAGTACCGCGTCGACTTCCTGGATGGAAACGGCAATACGCTCGCATACGGCGGAGGCACCTTCAACATCGGCACTACAGACGTCGTTCCGTTCAGCGCGGCGCCGACGTATCGCGCCGTCCGGCTGACGGACACCGATTCGCAAACATTCAACATCGATGCGGTCGCCGCGACGGCCGCGACGGCAGAGACGCCCGTTTCATCGACGCCGGCCCCCGCCCTCGCACCATCGAGCGGCGCGGCCCCGTCGCCTTCCCTGCCTCCCCAGGGTTCGCTCATCAAAGGCACCGAGACAGCGGCCGTCTATGAAGTGGGGGTGGACGGAAAGCGCCATGCCTTCCCTTCGTCGTCCGTGTACTTCTCGTGGTACCAGGATTTCTCCGCCGTGCAGACGGTGTCCGCAGATGTCCTCGCGAGTTTCCCGCTCGGCAAGAACGTCACGATGCGGCCGGGGACGAACCTGATCAAGATTGTCAGCAGTCCGGATGTGTACGCCGTCTATCCTGGCGGGG
This sequence comes from bacterium, assembly GCA_021789915.1. Classification (GTDB taxonomy): domain Bacteria; phylum Patescibacteriota; class Patescibacteriia; order UBA9934; family GWF2-40-263; genus JAJYIV01. The sequence goes on from JAJYIV010000008.1 coordinate 2,359, forward strand.
TCATCCGGTGGATTCCGGATGAAACCGTCGCGCAGATTCTCTTCGGTTATGATTGGAATAAAAAAGTGGTCGACGTGGCGGACGTATTTTTCACGAACTACAGGATGGGAGGGACGCTGACGTCGTCGGACGTTGCTCCGTCTCCGGATGCGGCGCAGGTTCCTTTTTGACTTTTTTTTCTTCGCTTCCCGACATGGTCGGGCCGGCGAGATTCGAACTCGCGGCCTCTTGGTCCCAAACCAAGCGCGCTACCACCTGCGCCACGGCCCGGCCGTGTTGGGAAACCGCGGCGAGTATAGCATGTTCTTGCTTCCGGGCAAGCGCATTGACGACGCCCGAATGGGCGGATATCTTGGAGGCCTTCTCATAGCCTATGCGTTTTTCCCGCCTGTTCCCTGTCCTCTTTTTGACGGCCGCATTGTCCATTCCCGCTCGAGCGCAGACGCCCGGCCAGACGGCGGGAACGGACGCATACCTCTTAAAACACGACCCGAACGCGAGCCAAGACCTCCTACCGATGAATACGGAAGACCGCCAAGCTTTCGCCGTTTCGACTTCCTTACAGGAGACGGACCCGACCGGCGACGTCGTAAGCCGCATGGGGACGCCGTCGATGCTCAACCAGGGATGGGCGGATCTGACGGGCGTCGCGTGGACCAAGGACGACGCCGGCAAGGCGTGGGTCGTGCATGCGACGTTCGCCGAAAGCATCCCGGCGCAGCCGCCTTTCCAGACACAACTCACCGTCTATGCCGATGCGGACGACGCGGCCGCAGATGACTACCATGGCGGCGGCACGCGCAACGGCATGGATGCGGCCTGGAACATAAAATACAGCGCCCAATACGGCTGGGGCATTGATTTCCAATGGTTCAATCCGAAACCGCAATTTTGGGCGACGAACCGCAAGACGCAGGCCGTGCCGTCCATCCAAGGATCGACGATCAGCCTGCGCATTCCCTTCGCGGAACTTCCCGCCACGTGGTCGCCGCGGTGGCGCGTGATGATGGCTCTGCAAAGCAGCACGGATACGCAGATCGACGTCGTGCCCGGCGCAGGGTTTCCGCCGGCAAAATCCGCCGCGCCTGCGTCGGCGTCCGTCCGTCCGCTCCCCTCAAAAACCTGGGCGCTGGTCGCCGCCGGCGTCATTGGGCTGGTCGCCGCGGGGTTCGGCGTCTGGACGCGGAAACGCCGCGGCAAGATGTGATCGTATGTCCGCCTTCGTCTCGCGGGCGGGAGAAAAGCTCGCGCATGGATTGTCCGCCTGGCGTCTCGACGTCCACCGCCTGACGTGCGCCGATTTCGGCTGCTCGACGGGCGGCTTCACAGATTGCCTGCTGCAAAACGGCGCCGTCAAAGTCTACGCGGTGGACACCGGCTACGGCGTGCTCGATTGGAAGCTGCGCAACGATCCGCGCGTGGTCGTGATGGAACGGACGAACGCGATGCACGTCGAGCTGCCGGAGAAGATGGATTTCATCTCCATCGACGCGTCATGGACGAGGCTCGAAAAGCTCGCGGAAAACGCCTTGCGCAATCTCAAACCGGACGGGCGCATCGTTGCGCTGCTCAAGCCCCATTACGAAGCCGACCCGTCACTGCTGCGCAAGGGGAAACTGCCGCCCGCGCGCGTCGGCGAAGTCGTGGCAGGCGTCATCGGACGTCTTGAACAGCTGGGTTTGAAAACGTCCGCGCAGACCATGTCGCCTCTCACGGGCAAGAAGGGCGACAACGTGGAAATCCTGCTCCTGCTCTTGCCGAAGGCGATGGCATGACGTACTGTTCGAACGCGTCGGGCGCAGCCTCGGCAACAACGCCAGAACCCGTGGACGTAAAGTGAAGAGCTCCTAAAATGCGTTCTGGCTAGGCGCCGGGCGAGCACCGACCGAGACGTACTCGAACGTACGGCGAGCGTCGAGCGCAGCTCGGCAACAACGCCAGAATCCATTTTAGGAGCTCTTGCGGGCGTAGTTTAGTGGTCAAACGACTCTCTTCCAAGGAGTAGTCACGGGTTCGATTCCCGTCGCCCGCTCCAAGAAAATCCCCGTCCACGGACGGGGATTTTCTTTTCGGGTGTATACTCCTTTATGGATAGATATTTATGAGTAGTGCTAGTTCTTCCGTTCTCCAAAACAGAAGAACGGGGCTATGATGCAGGCATATTCACCCACGCTAATAGGAGGATATGCCCGACATGGCCACCGTTCTGACGACCATCTTCACATACGTCGACGACTTCTGCCAAGCCCAGCCGATCAAGCGTCGATCGGGTCCTGAACCGGAAGTGAGCGACAGCGAAGTGATCACGGCGGCCTTGTGGTGCGAACTGGTCGGGATCGCGTCGGAACACGAGCAGGTGCGTTTTGTCGAAACATACCTGCGTCCGTTCTTTCCAAGATTCCTCGACCGTTCCCGTTATCACCGAAGACGTTCGGTGATGGCGGGAACGTTCGAACGGATGCGCCGGATGGTGCTTGCCGAGCTTCCTCTGGCGCTTCAGGACCTGCATATCCTCGATTCGACACCCGTACCGGTCATGTGCTTCCGACGATCAGGATTGACTCCGCTCTTCCCGGAAGCGGCCTACGGCTATTGTGCAGCCAAGCGGGAGCATTACTTCGGCTTCAAGCTTCATCTGGTCGTCGACCGTACGGGAATCCCCCTCCACTTCGAGCTGACCCCGGCGAATGTGGCTGATGGCTCTATGAGCGAGGAGCTGCTCACGGTTTCAAGCGCGGGCCACGTCGTGCTTGGGGACAAGGGATACCTGTCGCAGAAGACGCAGACACAGCTCTTCTCACGGCAGGGAACATTGCTTCTCACCCCGACACGACGCAACCAGAAGCGGCGTGAGTCGAAAGCGGAACGCGATCTCCTTAACGCCTGGCGTCAACGCATCGAAGTGGTCAACGCCATGCTCAAAGACCGCTTCGAGATCGGTGCCACGCTCGCCAAAACCCTGAAGGGGCTCGTCGTGCGGCTCGTGGCCAAACTCACGGCATTCGTCTTCGGCATCTTCATCAACCGTCTTCACGGCCGCCCGCCCCTCGCCCTCGCTGACTGGGCCGTGTGAACTAGCACTACTCATATATTTATTATTCATCAGACGAATGCGTATGTATGCGATCGCGTGCGCAGATATGGGTTTCAAGGCTTGCCCCTACGTGGCCAAAGGAGAGACGGTGGAAGCCGCCGCTGACGACCTCAAGACCCACGGCATGAGCGCCCATGCCACGGAAGTCGGCGAGATGATGGAGAGGATGTCGGCCGAAGAAATGATGAAAAAGATGACGGCGGCCGCCAAACAAAGCTGAACAAAAATCCCCGTCCGACCGGACGGGGATTTTTGTTCAGACGCTGTACGACTCCACGGCCAATTCGATCCCAACGACACCCCAGCGGGTCTCTTCTTCCGGCGGATAAAAGCGGTGTATGTCGGCGACAGCCTCGTCAAACGACGGGAGAGGGGAGGACCATCCGCAACGCGTGAGATCAAGCTGCGTCAGCAAGTCGCCGAAGGTCGGTGCGACGCGGAGTGCGACAATCGCGGCGACGAACCGTCGGCTCGATCCGCGTTCCTCAAATTCAATCTCGTCACCAACGTGCAGCTTCCGACGTTTTTCGTCGTTCACGCGCAATTCGATGTCTTTGTGTCCCGTTTGGATCTTTTCAAACGGCGATGTGTTGAGGTGCATGTGATGGGTCATAATCGTTCGCTCACGCCCATGAGCGCGAGCGCCAGCGCGTCGGCGGCGTCGTCGATCTTGGGGGCGGATTTCAAGTTCAGTATCAACTTCACCATCTTTTGGATACCCTTTTTGTCGGCCCTCCCGTCGCCGCAGATCGCGCTTTTCACCTGCGACGGCGTGTACTCGACGACCGGGATGCCGTGGCGGGCCGCCAACAGCAGCAGCACGCCGCGTGATTCGGCGACTTGCATGGCCGTCTTGGCGTTCTTGGTGAAGTACAGTTTTTCGACGACGAGCTTGGACGGCTTCAGCTCCCGCAGCAGCGTCTCCGCATCGTCCGCCATCTGCGCCAGGCGCGTGCCGAACGCATCGCCCGTTTTTGTCGAGATGATGCCGCAGTCGAGAACGCACGTGCGGCCGCCCGCGATGGACACCGCGCCGAATCCGAGCCGGCCGTAGCCTGGATCGAGACCGAGAACGCATGCCATAGGCCTTCATTATGGCGTAAAGCGAAACGAGGCGCTAGGCCTCGTTGGTGAACACGGCATCCACGTCGTCGTTGTCCTCCAGCCGTTCGACGAACGCGGCGATGCGCTCCGTGTCTTCCGCCGGCGGCAACATCGTCGTCTTGGCGACGTATTCGAACCCGCTCATGTCCGCTTTCAATCCCTGCACTTCGACGGCCTCCGTGAGCTTTTTCAAGTCAGCAGGATCGCAAATGATTTTGAGTCCAGCGCCTCCTTCGGGGTTCCCTCGGCCTGCTGGCCTCGGGATGCCGCCGTCTCCCGTCGCTGACAACGGCGTCACTTCCGGCTGGATGTCGGAGGCGCCTGCGTCGATCAAGGCCAGCTCCAGCGCATCGCGATCCTTTACACCGGAAAGATCGGCCACGTGCACCACGCCCTTGCGCTCAAACATCCACATCACGCTTCCAGGCGCGCCGATCGAGCCGCCGTTCTTGGACGCGATGGTTTTCACTTCGGCAACCGTACGGGTGGGATTGTCCGTCAGACAGCGAATAATGATGGCGACGCCGCCCGGCGCAAACCCTTCGTAAATCGTCTCCTGCAGCGCCGACCCTTCGCCGCCCACGGCCCGCGCGATCGCGCGTTCGATATTGTCCTTCGGCATCGAAACGGCCCGCGCGGCGTCCACGGCCATGCGCAGCTTGAAGTTATAAGACGGGTCTCCCCCGCCCTCGCGCGCCGCCACGACGATGTTCTTCGTGAGCTTGGCGAAGACGCCGGCGCGCTTGGCGTCGGCCTTGCCCTTGGAAAGCTGGATATTGTGCCAGTGGGAATGACGGGCCATAGGGATCTTTTGCCCGGAGCTTAGCCAAACCACCCGCATTTGGCAAGCCAAAATCCGCCCGTCCATCGTGTCATTCGGAGCCCATTCGACTTCGCTCAGGACTGGCTCCGACGAAGAATCTCGAGATCCTTCGCTCCGCTCAGGATGACACGGTGGGTTGGGCGGATGTTGGTTCGTCGGCGGTTGAGTTCCTTCCCCCGCCTGCTGCAGCAGGCGGGGTCAGGACGTCGCTGCTCCCGTTGGGGCCTACAGCTCCGCTTCGGCTTCCTTCGCGGGCTCCGGTTCTGGCTCCTGCTCGACCCCGAAGCCGGTGCCGGCTGGAATCAAGCGGCCGATGATGACGTTTTCCTTGAGGCCGACGAGACGGTCGACCTTGCCGGACACCGCGGCATTGATGAGCACCTTGGCCGTCTCCTGGAAGGACGCGGCCGAGAGCCACGAATCCGTCGACAGCGAGATCTTGGTGATGCCGAGCAGCAAGTCCTCGGCCGTCGCCTTCGTCCCGCCGCGGCCGACCGTGTCGTTCGCGTCGTCGAACGTGGCGCGCTCGATCGTCTCGCCGGGCAACAAATCCGTGTCGCCTGGATCGATCACGCGCACGCGGCTGAACAGTTGGCGGATGATGATCTCGATGTGCTTGTTGTTGAGCTTCTGGCCCTGGGAGGCGTAGATGAACTGCGTCTCCTTGGAGAGATACTTCTGCACGGCGTCGCGTCCCTTGCACTTGAACAGCACCTGCAGGTCCAGCGCCCCGTCGGTCAAGGCGTCGCCGGATTGCACCTCGTCGCCGTCCTTCACGTAAAGCGTGTAGCCCGGCGGGATGAGATACTCTCGCGTCTTCGGCGCCTGATAAACGACGGTGATGACGCCCGCCTTCTTGAGGGCGACCGTCCCGCCGTATTCGCTGGCAAAGCTCTCGTCGCCCTTGGTGGCAAGCACCTGGCCGGCCTTCACCTTCTGCCCGTCCTTGACCTCGATCTCGGCCGTCTTGCCCACGGCATACGCGGCTTCTTCCACGCTGTCGTAGGAGATGATGACCGTTTTCTGGCCCGGGCGCGCGTCCAGAATCTGTTTGCCGCTGCCGGCTTGCACGATTTCCCGCGCGGCCGTCTCGAGACGGATCTTGCCGGAAACCTCGGCCATGACGGCTTTCGTCTTCGGCATGCGGACCTCGAACAGCTCTTCCACGCGCGGCAGGCCCTGTGTAATGTCCTTTCCGGCGACGCCGCCGGTGTGGAACGTGCGCATCGTGAGCTGCGTGCCCGGCTCGCCGATCGACTGGGCGGCGACAATGCCGACCGCCGTGCCGAGCTTCACCGGCTTGCCATAGGCCAAATCGTAACCGTAGCACTTCTGGCAGACGCCGCGGCGCACGCGGCAGGTCATGACGGAACGCACATGCGCTTCCTCCAGGTCCTTGCCCGCCTCTTCAATCTCGCGGATGTGATCTTCGGTGATCAGCTCTCCCGCCGGGACGATGACCTTGCGACCGCCCGGTTTTACGATGTCCGACAGCGCGTAGCGGCCAAGGATGCGGACCAGAAGCGGTTCGCCGATCTCGTCGGATTCCTTCTTGGAAAGCACTACGCCCTGGTCGTCGCCGCAATCCTCCTCGCGGACGATGACGTCCTGCGCCACGTCGACAAGGCGGCGCGTAAGATAGCCGGCATTGGCCGTGCGCAGGGCCGTGTCCGTCAGGCCCTTGCGCACGCCGTGCGAGGAAATGAAGAACTCCAGCACGTCATAGCCGTCCTTGTACGACGCCTTCACCGGCAGCTCGATGATTTCGCCCGACGGGTTGGCCACCAGGCCCTTCATGCCGACGGTCTGCGTCATCTGGCCCCACGTGCCGCGGGCGCCGGATTCGATCATGGTGTAGGCGGGGTTGTCCTTCGGCAGCGACTTTTTGGACAGGTCCGCGATGCGATCCTTGATCTCGTTCCAAATCTTGATGATCGACGCGTGGCGCTCGGCTTGGGTCAACAGACCTTGGGCGTAGAAATCCTCAACCTCGCGCACGCGCTGGTCGCCTTCCATGAGGAGGGCGGGCTTTTCCTTGACGGTGGGCAAATCCGCCATGCCCCACGAGTAGCCGGCGCGGGTGCTGTAGCGGAATCCAAGGTCCTTCAGGATGTCCAAGAATTCCGCCGTGCTTTCCAAACCTTTCAATTCAAGCACGTAGCGGATGACGCTGGAGAGTTCCTTCTTGCCGAGCGTCTGGTTCATGAACGGCAATTCGTCGGGGAAGGCCTGGTTCACCAGCAGACGGCCAGCCGTCGTGACCGCAAGGCCTTCGTCGGCCCGGCGGACGCGAATCCAGTCGCGCAGGCCGATGGCGCCCATGCTGTAGGCGTAGACCGCATCGGTTTCCGAAGCGAAAGCCGGAAGCCCCTTGGAGTCCTCAGGGGCGGGCGAGAGCGTCATCGTCGTCGAGAACATGCCCCAGGCGATGTCCTTGCCCGGCGTCACCACCGGACCGCCGTGCGCGGGCTTGAGCAGGTTTTTCGTGGCGAGCATGAGCTCGCCGGCCTCCCGTTTGGCTTCCTCCGTGAGCGGCACGTGCACGGCCATCTGGTCGCCGTCGAAGTCGGCGTTGTAGGCCTCGCACACGAGCGGATGGATCTGGATGGCCTTGCCCTCGATCAGGAGAGGACGGAAGGCCTGAATGCCCAGCCGGTGCAGCGTCGGAGCGCGGTTCAGAAGCACGAACGCATCCTTGGTGATTTCCTCCAGGATGTCCCACGTCTCCGAACGGTCGCTCTCGATGAAACGGTTGGCCGAGCGGATATTATGGACGTACTCGCGCTCGATGAGCTTGGCGATGACGAACGGCTTGAAGAGCTCGAGCGCCATCTTCTTCGGAATGCCGCACTGGTGCAGCTTGAGATACGGCCCCACCACGATGACGGAGCGGCCCGAATAATCGATGCGCTTGCCGAGCAGGTTTTGGCGGAAACGACCCTGTTTGCCCTTGAGCTGGTCGGCCAGCGATTTGAGCTGGCGCTTCTTGCCGGTGGCGGCGATGACCGTCTTCGACTGGCGGGCGCTGTTGTCGATCAGGGCGTCCACCGCTTCCTGCAGCATGCGCTTCTCGTTGCGCGAGATGACTTCGGGGGCGTTCAAATCCTTGAGGCGGCGCAGGCGGTTGTTGCGGTTGATGACGCGGCGGTACAAATCGTTCAGGTCGGAGGTCGCAAAGCGGCCGCCGTCGAGCGGGACCATCGGGCGCAGGTCCGGCGGGATGATGGGCAGCACGTCCAGGATCATCCACGACGGCTTGAGACGGTTCTTCTCGAAGGACTTGAGGAGTTTCAGGCGGCGCATGAGGCGGTCGCGTCTGGCGGCGGAAGCGTCCTCCAGTTCCTCTTCCAGCCGTTTGACCGTCTCCGGCAAATTGATGCGGCCAAGCATTTCCTTGACGGCTTCGGCACCGATGGACGCCTCGAAGATGTGGCCGTACTTGAGCGACCACTCGTGGTACGTCGTCTCCGGAATGATTTTCAGGACCTTCAAATCCTTCAAATCCTGGTCGACCTGCGCGAAGTCCTCTTCCAGTTCCGCGAGCTTGCGGTCGCGCGCCTCTTCCAATTCCTTGAGCTCCTTCGCGATCTTTTTCTCATCGCCGGCGAATTTCTCGCCGAGGCGCCCGGAGTCGCGGGTGAATTCGCCCTCGATCATTTTGCGCTTGTTCTTGTATTCCTGCTTCACCTGCTCCTGCGTCTGCTCAAGCGCCGTCTGGTTGACGTCGGTGATGATGAAGGAACCGAAGTAAATCACTTTCTCCAGCGACTGGATCGACAAGTCGAGCACCGTGCCGATCTTGGACGGCACGCCGCGCAAAAACCAGATGTGGGAGATCGGGGCGGCGAGCTCGATGTGGCCCATGCGCTCGCGGCGCACGATGGCCTGCGTGACTTCCACGCCGCACTTGTCGCACACGATGCCCTTGAAGCGGATCTTCTTGTACTTGCCGCAGTAGCACTCCCAGTCCTTGGACGGCCCGAAGATCTCCTCCGCGAAGAGGCCGGACTTTTCCGGCTTCTGCGTGCGGTAGTTGATGGTCTCCGGCTTGGTGACTTCCCCATGGCTCCAGCCGCGCATCACGTCCGGCGAAGCCACGCGCAGACGGATGGAGTCGAAATCCGTCGTCTTGAGGGTTTCTGGTTTGGGAAACATAGGCAAGGGCTAGTCTTTCTTCGGGGCGGCGGAACCGAGCTCGACTTTTTCGCCGTCCTTCATGAGTTCGACGTCCAGGGCCAGGCCCTTGAGCTCGCGGATGAGCACATTGAACGATTCCGGGATGTTCACTTTGCGGATGGTCTCGCCCTTGATGATGGATTCATACGCCTTGCCGCGACCCGGCACGTCGTCCGACTTGATGGTCAGGATTTCCTGCAGGGTGTGCGCGGCGCCGTAGGCTTCCAGCGCCCAGACTTCCATTTCGCCGAAGCGCTGGCCGCCGAACTGCGCCTTGCCGCCGAGCGGCTGCTGGGTGATGAGCGAGTAGGGGCCGATGGAACGCTGGTGGATCTTGTCCTCCACCATGTGCGCCAGCTTCAGGATGTACATGTAGCCCACGGTGATCTGGTGCTCGAAGGCTTCGCCCGTGCGGCCGTCGTAGAGCGTGCGCTGGCCGGACGCCGGGAAGCCGGCGCGCTCCAGTTCCGCCTGGATGGCTTCCAGCGTCACGCCGTTCAACACCGGCGTCGCGACGTGGTAGCCGAGCGCGTTGGCGGCCAATCCGAGGTGCACCTCGAGGATTTGGCCGAGGTTCATGCGCGACACGACGCCCAAAGGCGTCAGGATGACGTCCGCCGGCGTGCCGTCCTCCAGGAACGGCATGTCTTCAAGCGGAACGATCTTCGAAACCACGCCCTTGTTGCCGTGGCGGCCGGCGACTTTGTCGCCCACCTGGATCTTGCGCAGGTCCGCGACGGCCACTTGGATGGATTTGATGACGCCCGGGTTCAGCTTGTCGCCCGCTTCGCGGGAAAACACCGTGATGCCGACCACTTTGCCGTGCTCGCCGTGCTCCAGGTACAGCGAGGAATCGCGCACGTCGCGGGCCTTCTCGCCGAAGATGGCGCGCAGCAGCTTTTCTTCCGCCGACAGCTCCGTCTCGCCCTTCGGGGTAATCTTGCCGACGAGGATGTCTCCGCTCTTCACTTCCGCGCCGATGCGGATCACGCCTTCGGCATCCAGGTTCTTCAATTTTTCCTCCGAGACGTTCGGAATGTCCGCCGTGACGACTTCGGGCCCGAGCTTGGTGTCGCGCACGTCGATCGTGTAATTCTCGATGTGCACCGACGTGAAACGGTCGTCATGCACCAGGCGTTCGCTCATGATGACGGCGTCCTCGTAGTTGTAGCCGTCCCAGGCCATGAAGGCCACGAGCACGTTTTGACCGAGGGCCAATTCGCCCTGGTCCACGGACGAGGAGTCCGCGAGCAAGTCGCCCTTCTTCACCTTCTGGCCCGGCAGCACGGTCACGCGCTGGTTCAACACGGTGGAGTTGTTGGAACGCATGAACTTGTTGAGCTCATACGCGTACTGGTTTTTTTGCTTGTCCTCGACGACGACTTTCGTGCCGTCGGCCTTGGCCACGACGCCGTCGACCTCGGAAAGCATCACGTGACCCGAATCGCGGGCCGCGCGGCGCTCGATGCCCGTGCCGATGATCGGCGCGTCCGGACGCACGGTCGGCACCGCCTGGCGCTGCATGTTGGTGCCCATCAGGGCGCGCGTGGCGTCGTCATGCTCGAGGAACGGAATCAAGGCCGTGCCGATGGACACGATCTGGTTGCTGGAAACGTCCATGTAGTCGATCTCGGCCGTCGAGACGATTTGCGGCTCGCCGAACTTGCGGCCCGGCGTGAACGACTCGCGGAACGTGCCGTCCTCGTGGATCGGCGTCGTCGCCGGGACCGTCACGGATCGCTCTTCCTTGAAGGCATTAATGTACTCGATCTCATCGGTCACGCGCACGACGACCGTGCCGTCTTTCTTCGTTTCCTTCGCCACTTTGCGGTACGGCGTCTCGATGAAGCCGTAGTCGTTGATGATGGCGAAACTCGACAAGTGGGCCACCAGACCGATGTTCGGGCCTTCCGGCGTGGCGATCGGGCAGATGCGGCCGTAGTGCGTCGGGTGCACGTCGCGCACCTCGAAGCCGGCGCGCTCGCGCGAGAGACCGCCGGGACCCATGGCCGAGAGGCGGCGCTTGTGCTCGAGCTCGGAGAGCGGATTCGTCTGGTCCATGAACTGCGACAACTGCGAGGACATGAAGAACTCGCGCACCGCCCCGATCACGGGGCGGGCGTTCACGAGGCGGCCCGGCGTCAGGGCCTCGATGTCCTGCGTGGACATGCGGTCCTTGATGATGCGTTCCATGCGCGCCAAACCGACGCGGAAGCGGCCCTGGATCAGTTCGCCCACGGCGCGCACGCGGCGGTTGCCCAGGTGGTCCACGTCGTCCGGCTCCTCCTGGCTGATGTTGAGCCGGATGATCTCGCGGATGATCTGAACCAAGTCCTCCTTGGAGACGATGCGGTTTTCCTGCGGCGTGACGGCGGCAGGCGACGTGTCCAATCCGAAACGCAGATTGAACTTGTAGCGGCCGACCGATCCGAGATCGTAACGGTCGAAGTTGAAGAACATCGAGTGGATCAATCCTTTGGCATTGTCCGCCGTGGCGCGGTCGCCCGGGCGGATGCGCTTGTACACCTCGATCAGGCCTTCATCCTCGTCCTTGGCCGCATCCTTGTTGATGGTCGCCTCGAGGTAGCGGATCGTCGGATGCGTGTCGACGTCCGCGAACAGCTTCAGGATGGATTCGTCATCGGCCACGCCGAAGGCGCGCAGGAGCGACGTGACGGCCACCTTGCGCTTGCGGTCGATCTTCACCCAGATGACGTTCTTCGGATCCGTCTCAAACTCCAACCAGGCCCCGCGGTTCGGGATGATCTTGGCGCCGTAGTAGCGGCGGCCGCGGTAGACGTCCGCCGTGAAGAAGGCACCGGCCGAACGCACAAGCTGGGACACGACGACGCGCTCCACGCCGTTGATGATGAACGTGCCGCGCGGCGTCATGATCGGCAGGTCGCCCAAATAGATTTCCTGCTCCTTCTGCGTGTTGTTGCGCTTGTTGTTGAGCCGCGTCTTCACGCGCAGCGGCGCCTCGTACGTCACGTTCTTCAAGCGCGACGCTTTCTCGTCGAATTTCGGCTCGTCGAGATAATAGCCGTCGAAGGAGAGCTCCAGGTCGCGGCCGATGAAGTCGTGAACGGGGTTGATCTCCGTAAACAGCTCTTTGATTCCCTCTTCCAGGAACCACTTGTAGGAGCGGCGCTGGACTTCGATCAGATCCGGCAGCTCCATCACGTCCGGGACGGCCGAGAAGAACTGGCGTTCCCGGTTCTCCGGCTTCTGGCGGCGGTACTGGGGCATAGGGGGCGGCACTTTTTACGAACGAAAGCCACCTCGCTCAACGAAGCGAGGTGGCTCTTAACGCAATTGCGCGCTGCGGGTAGGCATGGAGTAAAGGGGGGATTTACTCCGAATTCGTCTCAAAAACGAATTCGCTTACCGAACCCGGTGGACCATGCAGCGCGAAACGGGGTTGGGCGTCGCCCTCCGACAGGACGGAGAGGCCGTTGATTGCGCCGGCAACGTATCATGGGGCTGAAAAAGCGTCAAGTTTCGGTGACCGACGTTTTCCCCTTCAAAGGGTTCCGCCCGACGTGCTACTCTTGGTCCACTATGCGCGGGATTCCATCTGATCGACTGCTGGCCTTCCACGGCGACACCGTCCTGCCCCCGGATTTCCGCTTGGATCGGGAAACGGAGGCGGTGGTGGACCGCGAGGTGCGCGTGTACCGTCAATTCCAAAAAGTCCGAGCCGGCGGCGCGGTCGGTTTCCGTTTCCGTCTGGGTCCGGTCGTGACGGATTACTTCGTCGGCAACCGCGAGCCGACTGTCGATCCGAAGGAAGGGCCGCTGCGGCGCGTCACGTGGCAGCCGACGTCTCGGAATGACATCCCTCCCGGTTGGCGGCCGAGCCTCATCCGCAACACACTCAAGCGCTCCGGGTTCACCCGTTTGGACGGCTCTCCCGATTACCGAAAAACTTGGACGCAGCATGCAAGACGACATGTGCGAAAATGGGAACAGCAGACGGAATGGGAGATTCGCGAGGTCGAGCTCCGACCATTCCTCGAAGCCTATTGGAAATCGCCGAAGGATCCCGTGCTCAAAGGGATGTTCAAACATTTTCTGAAAAAGAAAGTGGAAGCGGACGGCCCTCTCGTGCACTTGGCAGCCGCCGTGCGGCGGAGCAAGCCCGAAGAGATTGGGGCCGGCTTCGCCTTCGTCGACGCGCCGGAGGCCAACATGTCCATCCACGCCATTTCCTTCATTCGCGGCATGGCCAAAGACAGCTCGGCCGGGCACGGGCTCATCGACTATTGGTTCCAACACGCTCGGAAAACCGGCATCGCGTATTTGAACTTCGGCAATTTTTGGGCGCCGGGCTGCCCGGGCGAATGGCTCGGCTTCTCCGAATTCAAATCGCAATTTGGCATCACCTTCATCGAGCATCCGAACACGCTCGGTCGCTGGGCCGGCACGCTTAAGGAAAATTTCTTCCCGCGCAAAACCCAGGCTTGATGCCTGGGTTTCCGGCACGATCCGCTCCGGGCTGCAAAGCGCGGCCACGATGAAAGGGTCGCATCTTTATCCGCGAGCAGAGGAGACCCGCTTGTAGCCAATCGGCCATGCGGCGGGCCCGCAAAACGGCAGTCGCCTTTTGGCGGGGAACGTTCCGCTTGAGCGGAACGCGCTCTTGAAAAAAGGATGCAATGATCGTACCGATCTTCGCAGCCCGCGGCGGACCGTTGGCATTATGTTAGCAAAGAGAGTCTTCCATTCCAAGAGGAAAAAGCCGCGTCCAGCGAGTTGGACGCGGCTTGTCGTCTGGACGTGCACGTCCTTTCAAGGGAGCCGAGAACCGCCAGTGGCCGAAAGGCATGGCGGGGTGGACGACCAGCGGTGCGAAGAAAGCCGTGGCCTTGAACGCATCGTGAATGCGTCCGCAAGTCAGAGGTCACCCCGCCGAGGCAGAGCGTCTGCTTGTCCTTTTCTCGTTCTCCCTTCAAAGGGCGTTAGAGCCTGTTCAAAATCTTTTCTTCCGGCTCCATTCGGCCCCGTTTTGGCTGCAAAAGTCTCAGGCCTCCTCACCGTAGCTTCGGCTACGCTTCGTCGGCCTTCGCCTTTTTCGCCTAAAACGTCATCCGCATGTCCCTGGAAGAAAGATTCTGAACAGGCTCTTAAACTCCGGATCGACGGGCGAGAAGATTCGCCGGCCGATTGAGAGCCCCCGTCGCCGCGCAGAGCCGCATGCAACGACGGGGGAAGAACAGCACTAGGTGAAGCCTTGCCGACGTGTCAGCCACGCCGCCATGGTTTCTCCTTTCTCGGATGCGGGACGAGCCGATGGTCGGCGTGGCTCGTCCTTGGGTTTTCCGTCCTGCGCCGGGTGTGTCTGCGCCGGTAGGGACGGTCGATTTTGTGGGGGGGCGCTGGGAGGTGGACGCATCGGGACGGTCAACGCCGCCCGAGCGTCTTTCCTCGCTTGCCCCTGTCCGTCTGTTGAAAGACGAACATGAGCACCTCCTTTCTTTCTGGATGCGGGACGGGCAGGCGGTCGGCAGAAGCTTGTCCCTGGGTTTTCCGCCACGGCAGATCCGGGGTCGCATACCGGACGATGCCCGGTCCCCTGAGGCAAGCGCCTGGGGACGGCACCATGCCGTGCGGCGGGTCCGAACATTACTCCGGCTGGGCACGCCAACCGTCGCGCCGGCGGTTGTACCGATGCCGATCAGGCATCCGCGCCCCGCGCGGCTGTCCGCCCTGCACCTGAACGAGGTGCAGCTTGTTGCGAACCGGTGCACGGCCGACGACGATCGGCGCGTGCCGTTCGTCGCCGCGGACTTGCTTCGTCTGCTGCGGCCGCTTGGCCATGGATGGCTCCTTGGCCGCGTGGCCAGAGATGGGGTTCATTCCCCGCTTCCGTCTTCGATGGTCGGGATCGAAAACGGGAGTGGGGACCGAGCTCGATGAGAGCTTTACACCGGTTCTGGCCGGCAAGCAAAACCCCGTTTATCCAAGAGAAAATACTTATTTGTCAGTCTAAACCTGACAAATCTCGAACAAACGGGGTTATTCCAAGCGCTCTCTCAATCGCCTGAAAACGGGAGGTATTCATCAATGAGCGAAGAAAGCACTCTACGCTAAAAGCGCGATTCTGTCAAGGGCCGGCGGACAATCCAGCGTTCGCGTGTAGCGCATATGCTACAATGTGATCGCTTCGGACATGGTCCTGTTGTTTTTTCGTCGGAGGCCGGTACGCCGGCCTCCGAATCCAGATTCCTATGCCCCGTCGGAAAAAAACATCCCGCGCCCAACCAAAAGACGACCTCATCGACCTTTCCTTAAATCCAGAAACGACGCGCGGTATTTTTACCGTGCTTCTTCTTGCCGGCGGTCTGCTTTTGTTCCTTTCCTATTTCGGCGCGGCAGGCAGTATTGGAGAGAGGCTGGACGGTCTCATGCGCCTTTTTTTCGGCTGGGACCGTTTCCTCGCGCCCATCCTGCTCATCATCCTCGCGGCGGCCTTGCTCTTCCCCGAGCGCAGCCGCTTGGCGTGGTGGAACGGGCTTGGGGCCGTCGCATTCCTTTTTTCCTTCAACGCCCTGCTCAATATCTTCCTGGCCGGCACGACGGGAAATGCGGCATCTGCCGGCGGAGAGCTTGGCCAGCTGCTGGCAGTCCCTCTCCAGCACGCCATGGGGTTTTGGGCTACGCTTGTCATCGTGAGCGCCCTGCTGCTTTGTTCCATCCTTCTGCTTTTCAACCTGTCGCTGCGCCACATCGTCATCGTCCACCGGCGACTGACGGGATGGATCGGCGCGCGGGCGGGCTCGGATGACACGGAGGCCTGGGACGAGCGGGAAGACGGAGCGGAACGCCGCCAAAAGCCGGAACCGGAGCCGGGAGAAGACGAGGAGGACGAGGAAGAAGGGATTCTTCCACCCGTCGTCAAAGGCAAGCCGGCGTCCCGTGGCCTCTTCGACGCTCCGGAGGAGCACGTGCTCACGACGCGCGAAAACCGCGAGATCAATTTGTCGCTGGATTTGCTCGACCGACGGTCGAGCAAGGCAAACTCGGGCAATATAGACCGCGCCAAGGAGATCATCCAACGGACGCTCCATCAATTCCACATCGACGTGGAGATGGGCGAGACGGCAACGGGCCCGACGGTCACGCAATACACCCTTCGCCCGGCCCAAGGCGTGAAACTCTCGCGCATCGTCGGGCTGCAGAATGATCTAGCCCTGGCGTTGGCGGCGCATCCGATCCGGATCGAGGCGCCGATTCCCGGCAAGTCGCTGGTCGGCATCGAAGTGCCGAACCAAACCGTCGCCACCGTCTCGCTGCGCGAGATCATGGAATCCAAGCCGTTCACGCAGCGCAAAAGCGACTTGTCCATTCCGCTCGGCAAGGACGTGATGGGGCAATCCTGGGTGGTGGCGCTCGACAAGATGCCGCATGTGCTCGTGGCCGGCGCGACGGGTTCCGGCAAGTCGGTGTGCTTGAACGCGCTGATCATCGGGCTGTTGTACGAAAACGGGCCGGATGCGCTTAAGTTCATCATGGTGGATCCGAAGCGCGTGGAGCTCTCCGCATACGAAGGCATTCCGCACCTGCTTATTCCTCCAATCACCAAGGCTGACGATACGGTGAACGCGCTCAAATGGACGGTGCGCGAAATGGAGCGCCGTCTGGACGTGCTCTCCAAGTTCGGCGCGCGCGACATCAACTCTTACAATGCCCGGGCGGAGGAGAAGATGCCAAAGATCGTCATCATCATCGACGAATTGGCCGACCTCATGTCGCAGAACGGCCGCGAGGTCGAAGCAACCATCGTGCGCATCGCGCAGATGGCGCGCGCGGTAGGCATCCATTTGGTGCTTGCCACGCAGCGCCCGTCGGTCGACGTCATCACGGGCCTCATCAAGGCCAATATTCCGGCGCGCATCGCCTTCTCGGTGGCGTCGCAGACGGACTCGCGCACGATCCTCGACGTCTCCGGCGCGGAGAAGCTGCTCGGGCGCGGCGACATGCTGTACTGGTCCGCGGAACTCTCCAAGCCCAAGCGCCTGCAAGGGCCGTTCGTGTCGGAGGACGAAGTCGGCCGTATCGTCGCAACCCTCAAGAAGGAGGGTCCGCCGGACTACAACTACGCCATCACGGAAACTTCCAGGAGCGGCACGACGTTCAACAACGCCAGTGATGACGGAGACCTCTTGCTGGACGACGCCGTGCGCGTCGTGCTGGAATCCGGAAAGGCCTCCACCTCGCTCCTGCAGCGCCGTTTGAAAGTCGGCTATGGCCGGGCGGCCCGCATCATGGACTTGATGGAGGAGCGCGGCGTCATCGGCCCCGGCGAAGGCGCCAAGCCGCGCGAAGTACTGGTCTCGGAATGGCCGCCGGAGGACGGCGGTGACGCCATTGCCGAGTCCATCCCAACGGCGCAAAATGATCTGGATGAAGCCGCCGAAAGCCCCGGGAAAGAAAGGGAGGAAGAGGGCGCGGGAGAAGAAGGGGAGCGAGGTTGAAGAAGTTCGCGCATTTGCCATGCCCATCGTCATACGTAAATTCAACCACACGGAGACGATAGGAGACGCTCTGCGCTCCCTGCGGTTTTCCATTCCGCGCACGCTCAGCGAAATGGCGGCGGCCACCAGGATTCAAAAGACCATCCTGGATGCCTTCGAACGCAATGCCTTCGACCGCCTGCCGGCGCCCTCGTACGCCCGACGTTTCCTGCGCACCTACGTGCGCGCCCTGGGCGGGGATGAGGCGTACTTTCTCCAGCGTTTCGACGAGGAAAACGGTTGCTGCGACCTGACGCACGTTGCGCGCCTTCCCCCCAGGCGCACCGGACGCCTCTGGCGGTGGACGGGCCTGACCGCCGCGAAAGCGATCGGCGTCGCGCTCGCATCCGTCTCTATCATCGGCTACCTTGGGTGGGAGGTACGCAATATCACGGCTCCCCCGAGACTCGGCGTCGACTTCCCGGTTGATGGATACGTTACGCACGATGCGATGATCCGTTTGCGGGGCCAAGCCGACCCGAAAGCGACGGTCAAAGTGAACGGCACGGAAGTTTTGACGCGCCAGGACGGCACCTTCGAAGCGGACGTGGCCCTGCAGCGCGGGTTGAATGTCGTGACGGTCGAGGGCGCCAAGCGCTATTCCCTGCCGGCGGAAACTTACCGACGCATCATCCTGGAAGAGACGACGCAAAATGCGCTCGGGTCCCTTCCTTCTTTGACGGCCAACTGATTTTCAGGCTTCCTCTGCCGCAGGGACGGAGACATCCGTCTCGCCTGTCGCGGCGCGTTTTTCAATCTCCTTCCGGACATTCGCCAGGACATTCTGGTTTTCCTGCAGGTATTGCTTGGCTTTTTCGCGCCCAACGCCCATGGCCGCCTCGCCGAAACCGTACGAGTTGCCGTTCTTGCGCACCACGCCCATCGCGACGCCTAAATCAAGCACGTCGCCGGCGATCGAAATGCCCTCGTTGTACATGATGTCGAACTCGCACGACCGGAACGGCGGCGCTACCTTGTTCTTCACGACCTTCACCTTGGTGCGGTTGCCGATAATGCGGTCGCCCTGCTTGATCTGAGCGCTGCGGCGTATCTCCACGCGCACGGATGCATAAAACTTGAGCGCATTGCCGCCGGTCGTCGTCTCCGGGTTGCCGAACATGACGCCGATCTTCATGCGGATCTGGTTGATGAAGACCACCGTCGTCTTCGTCTTGTTGATGATGCCGGCAAGCTTGCGCAGCGCCTGACTCATGAGACGCGCCTGAAGCCCGACGTGCTGGTCGCCCATTTCCCCTTCGATTTCCGCCTTGGGCGTGAGAGCCGCGACCGAGTCGACCACAATGATGTCCACGGCATTGGATCTGACCAGCGTATCGACGATTTCCAGCGCCTGCTCGCCGTTGTCCGGCTGCGAGATGAAGAGATCGTTGATGTTCACACCGATCTTCTCGGCGTACTCCGGATCCAGCGCGTGCTCGGCGTCCACGTATGCCGCAACGCCGCCCGTCTTTTGCACCTCGGCGACAATGTGCTGGGCAAGCGTCGTCTTGCCGGAGGATTCCGGCCCGAAAATCTCGATGATGCGGCCGCGCGGAACGCCCATGACGCCCAGCGCCAAATCCAGCGACAGGCAACCTGTGGTAATGGCGTCCACTTCCATGGTTTTGGCCTCGCCAAGCCGCATGATGGATCCGTCGCCGAAGCGCTGTTTTATCTGCGACACGGCTTCGAGAGCGGCCTTGGCTTTGGCGTCTGCCTGAACGTCCGGCGTGACGTGTTTTGGCATACAAAGAAGCGTGAAATCGGGGGAAAGAATAAAGCACGAACCCTGACGTGAGCGTCGTCGCGCCCGCAGGATGGCGGGCAAGGTCCGCAAGCGCCACCAGCGTAGCCCGCTTGCTTTGCTGGCGCAAGGAAATTGTCTGTCCACACAGACAGCATGGGGATTCCTGTCAGGAATGACTGCTTCAAATCGGTCGGAGGATGCCAACAAAAAATCGCCCATGTTTCAGGAGGTCGAGATCCCCACATGAAAAACGACCCCGCTCGGGGTCGTTTTTGGGATCCTTCGATCTGTTGGCATGTTTGGAAACGGTTACAGGCGACGTCAGGGATCCCTCGCGCTGGTGCGCTCGGGATGACGCCGCCTCCGGCGGCCGACAGCGGCGTCATTTGGCGACGCGCTCGCTATAGGAGCCGTCCTCCGTGTTCACTGTGATTTCGTCGCCCTCGGCGATGAAGATCGGCACGCGGATCTTCAGCCCGTTGTCGAGCTCCGCATCCTTCGTGACGTTGCCGGAAGCCGTATCGCCCTTCACTGCCGGTTCCGTGTACTTCACCGTGTACTGGATCTTCTTCGGCAGCGACATGGTGAGCGGCGTGCCGTCGTGCGTGATGATCATGCACTCGATTCCTTCCTTGAGGAACTTCGCGTCGTCGCCGATGTCGTTCTTGGACAACGTGATCTGCTCGTAATTCGCGTTGTCCATGAATGTGTACAGGTTCCCGTCATTGAACAGGTATTGCATGCGGCGGTACTGCACTTCCTCGAAATCGAGCGAGTCGGAGGACTTGAAGTTGTTCTCTACGACTTTGCCGGTTTGCAGGTTCTTCATGCGCGTGCGGACGAAAGAGGATCCCTTGCCGGGCGAAACGCGCTGGAAATCGTTGACGATCCAAAGTCCGCCCTCGTAGCGGATGACCGTTCCTTTTTTAATGTCGTTCGGAGACATAATAAGCCTTTAGCCATTAGCTATTAGCCTTTAGCAGCACCGTCCGGCCTAACGGCTAACGGCTTTCATTAAACAAATCCGCAGCGGGAAACAGCAGCACGTCCCTGATGGACCGGGTCCCGGCGCACAGCATGTGCAGACGGTCGACCCCCAGCGCGTTCCCAAACGTCGGATGACGGACGGATGGTAGCCGTTTGAGCAGTTCCTCGTCAATGGGGAAGCGCGTCTTGCCCAGCGCGGCACGCTCCTGCTGCTCGGCTTCGAACCGCCGGCGCTGTTCCGCGGCATCCGTCAACTCCGTGAAGGCGTTGCAGAGCTCCAGCCCGCCGACATAGAGCTCGAAGCGCTGCCCGTACTTCCCGTCCGGCGTCAGCCGCGACAAGGCGGCTTGATGTTTGGGATAGTCGTAGACGAAGACCGGATCTTTCCCGAGATTCGGTTCGACTTTGGCAAGGAACAGGCGGTAGAAAAGATCGCTTTCCGTGTCCGTTGGCGATGGGTGCAGCCCAAGCCGTTCGCAAGCGGCGCGCTGATCTTCCGCGGTCGCCGTGTCGAGGTCGACGCCGGCGCGCTTGAGCATCACGTCGCGCACGCGCATGCGGCGGAACGGCGGCAGCGGCTCCTTTCCGAACGCCCTGAACGCCGCCTGCACGAGCGCCTCCGTCTCATCCATCCCGAAACGGTAATCCTTCCCCTGCCGGTACCATTCGAGCATCGTGAACTCGGGGTTGTGCGTGCCACCAAAATCTTCGCCGTCGCGGAACACTTTGGCCAGCGAATAGATCGATTCCAAGCCCGCGCCAAGCAGCTTCTTCATCGAAAATTCAGGACTCGTGATGAGCGCGCCGGCGTGCTTCGTTCCGTCCGGTTCGGCCGCCGATGTCTCAAACGGCGTTAGATTCGGCGAGAGATCCGGGCTGGGGACGAACAGCGGCGTCTCGACTTCAAGATACCCGCGCTCCTCGAGGAACGCGCGGATGGTCTTGTTGAGCAGCGCCCGCTCGCGGGCGACGGTTTGCACATTGGACATAGATGGATGACGAATAACAGCCAGTACTCGTCACGGCGAGCGCGGCGACGCCACCCTGCAGCCAGTGAAGGCGGGATTGCTTCGTCCCCCCGCCTGCATGCAGGCGGGGTCCTCGCAATGACAAGGCATTAGGCAATATTCGGCGGCGCGTGGTCCAACATACGAGTGCGCGGAGAATACGAGATTCCTCCAAAAGAGACAAGGGATGAATAAAACGCCCGCCTTTTCGGGCGAGCGTTTTTTCTTGTCGGTCGGATTCCGACGGGGATCCTTCGGCCTGCTGGCCTCAGGATAACTTCACATCAGTTGGGGGGGGACCAGTGAAGTTAATTCTGCACGAACGGGAGCAGGGCCATGATGCGCGCGCGCTTGATCGCGTTGGCGAGCATGCGCTGATGCTTGGCGCAGACGCCGGAACGCTTGCGCGGCACGATCTTGGCAAAGGAGGACAGGAAGCGGCGCAGGTATTGCGTCTCCTTGTAATCCAGTTCCTGGATGTTCTTGACGCAGAACGGGCACTGGCGCTGCCTGCGCATGGCCGAAGGCTGTTGTGGCTTGTTCATCATATTAGAAAGGGATGTCTTCCACTCTGATTTCCTGTTCGACGGCCGGATCGTCCTTAGGCGGGCTGCCTGAGGCGGAACCGTCCTCCGCGGGCGGGGCTGCCGGGGCGCGCAAGGCGGCATTCCCCGCGCCGGTTCCGGCGCCGGCGCGGTCCAGCATGATCACGTTGTCGGCGACGATCTCCGTGCGATAGCGCTTCACCCCGTCCTGGCCCTGCCAATCGCGCGTTTGCAGACGGCCCTCGACATAGACCTTCGATCCTTTCTTCACGTAGGATCCGATGATCTCCGCAAGCTTGCCCCAAGCGACGGCATTATGGAATTCGGCTTGCTCCTGTTTGGCGCCGGAAGCGTCCGTCCATGCGCGGTTCGTCGCAACCGAGAACGAACAGACGCGCTGGCCGGATGCGGTTTGGCGCAGCTCCGGGTCGCGGGTCACATTGCCAAGGATGGTGGCGCGGTTGAGGGAATACATAGGGGAGGATTAGGCTTTCTTGGCAATGTCCTCGTCCAGCATTTCATCCAACTTCTTGTTGATGGCCTCGACATTCATGGAAGCCTCCCCCGCCCTGGCCGGCACGGGAGGCGGCGCCTGGCGGGGCGGGCGCGCGGATTCCTGGCGGCCCTCCTCCGACAGCGGCGCGACATACGGCGTCAGCTTATACGCCTTCTTGTCGGCGCCGGATGGCATCAGCGTGAGCTGATGGCGAAGCACCTCGTCGGTCAAGTGCCATTGGCGGTCCAGGGAGTTGACCATGGCCGGCTCGCCGTCAAACTGAAGCAGCGCGTACACGCCGTGGCGGTTCCCCTTGATCGGGTACGCCAGCTTCTGGCGTGAGAGCATCTCGCTGCGCGTCACCTTGCCTCCCGCCTTCGCGACCATCCCGGCGATTTTCTCCATGACGCCTTGCACCTCGGCATCGGTGTAACTCGTCGGGACAAGATAGAACAGCTCGTACATCATAGCGTTTCCGGCCCTCCGCAAAGGCGGAGAGCGGCCCCTTGCGGGACCTCGGACAGAAAAGAATTAGTGCGGGCAGCTTAGCCAAAACGCCCGCGACGGTCAAGCGGGCCGGAAGAAAAAGCCCGGCGCGGGAGCCGGGCGAGGAAACGGCCGCCTTCAGTGCAACGTGACCAACATCAGGATCGCGACCACGGTAAAAAAGAGAGCGAGGGAAGGCTGACCCGTTTTTTCATGAAACCGCTTCCCAAGCTCCCACAGGCGCTTCGCCTGCGGCGGGAAGCACGCGACGAAAATAAGCGCCGACACGAGAAGGACGGGGAGACCGAAGAACATCAGCGCCATCGCGTCGATCCACGTGAAGGACGCGCCTCCCGCGGAGGCGGGTTGAACCGCCTCGAGGCGCAGCACGTTGGATGGCAGGCGATGGACGCGCGCGGCTTCGAACGGACCGTGATTCCACGGACTCGTCGGCTGCGACGTCGTGAACGCGCGGCAAGCCGTTGCGTGAAGGAACACGGGGGCCTGCGCCGCCGATTTGCCCGGCGCCCAGTACTCCGCGCACGCGCCGTCGCGCGCCGAGGTCATCCGGTACGTCACCATGACCGGCTCCCCTTTCGTCACCGCGAGAAATTCCTTCAGCGGCACGTCCGGGAAGGCGCTCGCGTACGGGCGCACTGTCGCTCCCGGCGGAACCTTCATTGCCTGATACCCAGACGGCGAAACCTTCTGTGTGAAGTCGGAAGCGAAGGAGAACCACGCGAACGTACCCCACATGGCGACGAGCAGGACGACACCCAAAACGCGGCGGCTCGCCTTCCATCCTTTCGCGAGGGCAAGACCAAGCGGCTTCCACATGGCGGACTCCTTTGAAGGGCCAAGCGCGGCGGCGTGCCGCGCGTGCGGGCAGTAAAACACCCGCGGCCCGGCACGTCAATGTCGACAAGGCCGCCGCGGGCGGCTACACTCGTCCGCGTATGACGCGTTTTTTCGTCCCGGGCTCCCATCCCGCCTTGTCGCTCGCGGAGCTTGCCGCCGTCCTCGCGACGGGCGACTTTTCGCGTTGCACGGACGGCGTGTTTCTCGTCGAGACGGATCGCGGCGCCGAGGAACTGCAAGCGCGTCTGGGAGGCGTCGTGAAGATCGGCCGCGTCGTCGGCGAGCTTCCCCGCTACAACGTGGCCGCGGCCGCCGATGTGCTCGTGGATTTGGCACGCCGCACGTCAGAGGCAAGCGAAGGAAAAATCTCTTTCGGCCTGTCCGTATACGACGCGGGCAACAAAAGTATGACGGCACAGCTCAAAAAAGACCGTCAGCGCGTCGGACTGGAAATGAAGAAGCGGTTGAAGGTCACCGCCTCTTTCCAAGAGGGGGCTGTGGGGAGTCCGCGCAGCGTGCGCTATGTCGACTCGAAGGAACCGAATCTGTCCGCCGTGATCGTAACGGAAAACGGCCTGCTGGAAAGCGGCGGCGAGTATTGCCTGATGGCTGCGCCGACGCGCGTCTATGTCGGCCGGACGGAAACCGTGCAGGATTACAAAGAGTGGAGCCGGCGCGATTACGGACGGCCGGCGAGCGACGCAATCTCCGGCATGCTGCCGCCCAAGCTCGCGCGCATGATGGTGAACATGTCCATGACCCCCTCTGGCGGCAGAATCTCCCCCTTGCAAGGGCAGGGGGAGATGTCTCGCACAAGCGAGACAGAGGGCGTCTCGCTTCTCGATCCGTTCTGCGGATCCGGCACGGTTCTCGTCGAAGCCGGTTTGCTCGGCTTCGACCGCCTCATCGGCAACGATCTGGAAGCGAAAGCCGTCGCGGATACCAAGAAGAATGTCGCGTGGGCCGGACTCGAAGCGGACATCATCCAGGGCGACGCGGCCAACATCGCCGAGCGTGTGCGTGGGCCGGTCGATGCCGTGGTAACCGAACCGTATCTCGGCCCGCCGCGTCTCAAAAAGCCAACGCCTAAGGAGGCAGGCCTCACGGTCGGCACATTGATGACGCTGTACGAACGGTCGTTCATGTCGATCCACTCCCTGCTCGCCGAGGGCGGCCGATGCGTCGTCGCATTTCCCGTGTTCGAGACCACGGAGCATCGCCTATTCCTTCCGCTTGCGCCGATGCTAAAAAAGATCGGCTACAAGATCGTCGTACCCGTGCCCGACACGGCGCCGATCGCCTTCAAGGAGCGCACGCCAAACGGCGGCTTGCTGTATCGCCGCCCGGATGCCATCGTCTCGCGCGAGATTCTCGTGGTGGAGAAATGACCCCCTCTGGAGCAGAGTCTCCCCCTTGCCTTGCAAGGGGGGAGATCCCATCCCATGGCCTACCGATGCCGACACGACCAAATTCCACTGCGACGGCTGCTGCGAAAAAAGCAGACTCCCATTGAAGCTCTCCTCTGGGCGCGATTAAGGGACAACCGTCTGCATGGCCTGTCATTTCGACGACAACACGGCATCGGACCGTTTATCGTCGACTTTTTCTGTCCAAAAAGCCAGCTGGCCATCGAGATAGACGGATCGCAGCATTTCACTCCCGCTGGAAAAGTCTACGATGAAGAACGGACGCTTTATCTGACATCCCTTGGCATCCGCGTGATTCGATTTTCAAACGCCGAAGTGAATAAGGATGTCGAAGCCGTGCTGGAAGCCGTCTTGCAGGCAAGTCGCTTCTCCCCCTCGGAACGAGGGGGAGACTCTGCCGCCAGAGGGGGTCTTTCGCCATAAAAATCCCGCCTCTCTCGTCGTCCGAGAGGCGGGCATTTTGCGTTCGTCACTTCTTCGCGGGCAGCTCCATCAGACAGAGAAACCGTCCCGTGATGCCGTAGTAGCGCCAGCGTCCGTCCCGTTGGAACAGGTCGGTGATCTGCTCGCGTCCGCCCCACGCTTCACCGAAGGCCGGCTGCTCCTGCCCGTCGACGATCCACGCCGCGCGCTCGTGGCGGCGCGTCTTGCCGATGAAGGCGAACCGGCCGTCGGGCAGACGCGTGAAGCGGGAGACGAAGCCGTGCTTGGAATCCAGCCCCTCACCCGTCGCCCCCCCTTCATGCGCAAGATCTCGCTCCGTAACGACCCCCTTTGCATCGATGCACCACAGACCGTCTTCCGTCCACACGGTGGCTTCCGACCGGAACCAAGAAAAGAACTGCAAGCGTTGCAATGAACCCCCATGGATCAGATGCGCGGCACAATCGCCATGACGCTCCACCGAGAGGATGTCGCCGCCGGGACCCGCCACGAGGAAATCAGCAGGAGGCGCTTCCTTGACGAGAACTTCCGTTGTCCCGTCGCACCCGCGCCGCATGATGGTGCACGTCTCCTGGGGATTGCCCCCAGGGGGGGGCGACCACACCCGCTCGGTGACGGCGTAGAGCAGGCTGCCATCCGTTTGGATGGAGAGTCCGCACGTCCACGTCGTCGTGCCCACGTCCTCCGCGTCCGGCAGCATCTCGTCGCCGACGAAGTAGCGCGTGGGTGGTTCCAATCCGACATCCAAGGAGTTGTGGGCATCAAACCACACCTCGATGACGGGCTGGCCGTCCGACACGAAGCCGAGGAAATGGGCCATGGATGACCAGGAGTCGGAGTCCATCACCGAGAAGGCATAGAGACGCTCGCGCCCGCGGAAGATCTCGATCGCGTGCTCCTTCTCACGGATGCTCCAGAGCGTGCCGTTCCTGTCCGCGGCGATCGCGGCAAGCGGCCACTCGTGCGGACCGAACGCGTCCTCCAGCCGCGTCACGGAGACACAGCTCTCCGGCAGGATAGGTCCGCCCGGATTCCGGCGGAACGCCCAGACCTGATCCGACGTGATCGGCGACTCGCCCAGCATCTCCTGCAGAAGCTGGGTCGCGTGCGCCAGAGAAACGTCGCCTTCCCTTTCCTTTCTCATGACGTGCTCCTCTGTTCCCAAAAGGACGCAGGACCGCCGCTTTGGCCCATGTTCGGGCTACCGCCGCGTGCATCATCCTTGGAAGGAACGGAACGCCTGCCGACATGGCCGACGGACCTTTCGGTCGCCGTCGCTTTATCATGCCGCGCTGCCGGCGTCAAGACGTCGAAACCGGCTTTGTGGCCGGTTTCTGCTACGCCCCCACGCGGAAATGACACACGTCGCCGTCGCGCATCACGTACTCCTTCCCTTCGATGCGCAGCTTGCCCGCCTCGCGCGCGCCCGCTTCGCCGAGCGCCACGAAATCCTTCCAATCGATCACCTCGGCGCGGATGAACGTCTTCTCGAAATCCGTGTGGATGACGCCGGCGGCCTGCGGCGCCTTGGTGCCGCGCGCAATCGTCCACGCACGCGTTTCCTTTTCGCCGGACGTAAAGTACGTGATGAGACCGAGAAGCTCGTACGTCATGGCGATCAGCCGGTCGAGGCCTGATTGCTTCAAGCCGAGCGCCTCGAGGAAACTCTTGTGCTCCGCCTCCGGCATCTCGACGATTTCCGATTCGATTTTCACGGAGAGCGGAAGGGCCAGGCGGTCCGGCCCGAGCGGGCTCTGCCACGCCGCATCCGACGCCGCCGCCTCGTCCACGTTGACGACGTAGAGCATCGGCTTGGCCGTCAGCAGGTTCAGCTGCCTGAGCGCCGCGCGATCATCGTCCTCAACCGCGACCGCGTTGGCCATCCTTCCCTGCTCCAGCGCGGCATACAGGCGTTTCAACAGCGCCAGATCCCGCTCCAATTCCTTGCCGACGCCCGCTTTCATCTTGCCTTCAACCGCGCGCAGGCGTTTTTCGACGACCTCAAGATCGGCCATGGCCAACTCGATTTCGATCATCTCAGCGTCGCGCATCGGGTCCACGCCGCCGTCGACGTGATGCACGTTCGCGTCCTCAAACGCGCGCACGACGTGCACGATCAAGTCCGTCTCGCGGATGTTGGAGAGGAACTTGTTGCCGAGACCTTCGCCCTTGTGCGCGCCCTTGACGATGCCGGCAATGTCGACGAACTCCACGGCCGCCGGGATGATCTTCTGCGACACCGACTTGGCGGCCAAGAGGCCGAGGCGCGCGTCGGGAACTTCAACCATCCCCACGTTCGGCTCGATCGTGCAGAACGGAAAATTTTCGCAGGGCACCTGCTTCTTGGTGAGCGTCTTGAAGAGGGTGGACTTGCCGACGTTGGGCAAGCCGACGATGCCGGCGCGGAGCATAGTGCTGCGAGCATAGCGGAAGGCGACACCCATGTCGATGGCCTTGACCAACCGCCTATCGCACGATATTCTGCCGGCACGAAATCGCGGGCCTTTAGCTCAGCTGGTAGAGCGCCTCCATGGCATGGAGGAGGTCAAGGGTTCAAGTCCCTTAAGGTCCACCAAAAACCGCCGCGGATGCGTCCCGTCCGAGGACGCCGCGGCGTTTTTATGCACAGCGTGGGCATGACGAAAGGACAACTAGTGATATAGTACTGGTAAAGGTCTCTTAAAGACCTATAAAACCTATGTAGCCCTATGTGGCAACAGTGGGTAAACGCGATCTTGGGCCTTTGGCTCATTTTGTCCGCCTTCCTCGGGTTCTCTGCCTCGGCGCAGACGACGAACCTGGTGATCGTGGGCATCATCGTCGCCGTCCTCGGCTTCTGGGGCGCCGGCATGAAAAAGTAAGGCCCGTCCACAAGAAACGCACACGCCTTCCGCGTGCGCGTTTTTTTGATGGGGTATAATGCCGCCGGATCCGTTCCTCGAGGAGGACCTATGCCCGGCAGCATCACGCTCATCACCGGCGGCATGTTCGCCGGAAAGACGGAAGAGCTCGCGCGCCGCATCGAACGGGTGCGCATCGTGTCGCAGATGGGGCGCACGGAACGTGCGATCGTGTTCAAGCCGACGCGCGACACGCGCCGCGAACGCGCCGGCGAACGGATGGATCCCGTCCGCGTCGAACGCCCGGCAGACATCCTTCCGCTGGCGGAAGGATATACCGTCGTCGGCATCGACGAGCCGCATTTTTGGAACGAGCCGGAGGAGGCGGAAGAGGTGCGGCGCGTCTGCCTCGCGCTTGCCCGCGGCGGGACGGAGGTGCTGGTGTCGGTGCTGAACGCCGACTTCCGCGGGCGCCCCTTCCTCGTCGGCGGCCTTTTGTTCGCGATCGCGACCGACATCGTCCTGCGGAACGCCGTGTGCACCGCCTGCGGGGCCGACGCGAGCTTCAGCCAGCGCGTGGCGGGCGGGCAGGACACGCTGCAGGTCGGCAACGGCGATGCCTATCGCCCCTGCTGCGTCCGCTGCTTCAAGGATCCTCCGACGGCGTGAATCGCCTCTCTCACGGCGCCCTCACCGGAGCCGTTTTTTCTTGCCTTCCGCTGCCGGCGCTCCCATAATGGCGGCGTATGATCGAACGGGACGCCTTGGAAGAACCGACAGACGTGCTGGACGGCGACGCCGCGCCGCTCGAACGGGAATTCGAGGCGGGATTGCGCCCGCAGCGGCTGGACGATTTCATCGGCCAAACCGCGCTCAAGGAAAACCTGCACGTCCTGATCGACGCGGCAAAAAAGCGCGGCGAGCCGCTGGAGCACGTGCTGTTCTACGGCCACCCAGGCCTCGGCAAGACGACGCTCGCGAACGTCCTCGCCCACGAAATGGGCGCGCAGGTCAAAGTGACGAGCGGCCCCGCGCTGGAGCACACGGGCGACCTGGTCGCCGTGCTTTCCAATCTCTCGAAAGGCGACGTGCTGTTCATCGACGAGATCCATCGCCTGAACCATGCGATCGAGGAAGTGCTCTACCCCGCCATGGAGGATT
Source organism: bacterium (assembly GCA_021789915.1). Taxonomy (GTDB): domain Bacteria; phylum Patescibacteriota; class Patescibacteriia; order UBA9934; family GWF2-40-263; genus JAJYIV01. The sequence continues at coordinate 32,070 of JAJYIV010000008.1, forward strand.
TCGCGATCGACATCATCACCGGCAAGGGGCCGACGGCGCGCACGCTGCACTACCGGCTGGAAACATTCACCATCATCGGCGCCACGACGCGCCTGTCGCTGCTGTCTTCCCCGCTGCGGGACCGCTTCGGGGCGATTTACCATCTGGATTTCTACGCGGAAGGCGACGTGGCGCGCATCCTCGAGCGCAGCGCCCGCCTGCTCGGCGTCCCGGCCGACGCGGACGCCCTGGCGCTGCTCTCCACCCGCGCGCGCCGCACGCCGCGCATCGCGAACCGGCTCTTGAGGCGCCTGCGCGACTACGCGCAGGTGCGCGCCGACGGGCGCGTCACGCGCGCGACGGCCGAAGCGGCGCTCGGGATGCTGGACGTGGACGCATTCGGCCTGGATCAGGCAGACCGCCGATTGCTTTCCGCCATCGTCGAGACATTCCACGGCGGCCCGGTCGGCCTTTCCACGCTGGCGGCGGCCACCCAGGAAGAGCTCGCGACGATCGAAGAAGTGCACGAGCCGTTCCTGCTGCAGCTCGGCATGATTCAACGGACGCCGCGCGGCCGCGTCGCCACGGAGCGCGCCTACCGCCATCTCGGCCTGACGCCGCCGGTGGCGTAGGTGCTATACTGGTCCCAGTCCGCAACTGGCAACATTGTTTGAAAATCGTTCGGTTTGGGTGTTTTTGCGATGAGCGCAAAGACGGGTTTGTATTGTAAATCCTGCACAATCTTGTTGTGGAAGGAAAGGTTCCAGAGTAAATCTTGGAGCAATATTCTTTTTTCCTCCGGTTCTGCTTCGGTGTAGTCATTTTGTGCGGAAATGCCTTGTAAAAAGTAATTTTTTATCGGTTCCAAAGTTGCAAACTGCTCATCGGACTTGCCCTGCATTTTCTTGATTTCGGCATTTACGGCGATCGCTTCGTTGGTAAGAGCCTTCATTTTCGGCGCGTAAATCGCCTCGGGGGTGATTTCTGCCGCGAAACTGTCCGCAAGCTTGGATTGGGCCGTCTCGATTTGCTGGAGGCGATTCTGGAGCGATGCAATAGACGATGCGGCGTAATAGTTCTCATGGGCGAGCCGTTCCTTCGCCGCTTGGTAGGCAAGCTCGACGAGATCGGGATCGCATTGGAGTTTTTCAAGCAGGCCGCCGATAACGCCGTCGAGAAATTCGGACCGCATATAAACATGGTGCTGATCGCAGACGCGCTTGCCGTTCGTGCAGAAATAATAATCGTGGCCCTTGCGCTTGCTCGCTGTGATCGCGCAACCGCAGTTCGCGCATTTCAAAAATCCACGGAGGTGGAAAAATCGCTTTTGTTGTCGGCCATGTAACTTGCCATCCAAAACGGCGTTCGCGGTATCGTAGAGTTCTTTAGAAATTAAAGGCGTATGATTGCCTTGATAATATTTTCCGTTGCGGAGCATCACGCCCATATAAAACGGATCGCGAAGAACGCGATGGATAAAGCCCTTGTTCACTTTTGTGCCGGAGCGTGAGCGCAAGCCCCGTGCATAGAAAATATCGGAAACTTCTTTCAAGCTGATGCCGCCCTGCGCATACATCTCGAAGATGCGTGGAATGAACGGCGCGATTTTCTCATCGAGATACAATGTCTTGGTTGCCTTGTCGTTTATATATCCGAACGGCGCATGGTTCGGCCAGCCGCCGCGCTCAAGCTTCGCCCGATTGCCGCGCTTCACATTGGCAGAAAGATCATCGACATACTTTTTGGCGATGCCAAAATCGAGCGTCATCATAAACTTGTCGTCCGAGGTATTATGGAAAGATTTTTCCGGCGTGCGAATTTCTTTGATGAAGCCCTTGTCCATAAGTTCGATCGTGAGGCCACCGTCCACCATGTTGCGAGCGATGCGATCCGGTTTCCAGACGAGCAAGATGCACTCGCCGGATTTTTGGATATATGCCAGCATCTCATTGAACACCGGGCGCCCGGAGGACTTTGCAGACTTCGATTCCTTGAAGGTTTTAGAGATGACAAAACCATCGTGATCAGCGATACGCTGTAACTCCGCTTCTTGTGAGTCGATGGATAGGACTTGCCGATCTTCGGCTTCGGTCGATTTCCTGCAATATGCTATGTATTTCATGATGGTTTTGCTATGGAAATTGGCTTCGGTTCGCTTCTTCCTTCAAGGTTCTTTTCTTCGGTTATATGGCATGGGGTTGTCCGCCGTCAATGCGGCATTCGCCAGTCGAGCTCGTCATGGATTTTCGCCATATTAAGAAACATTTTGTCTTTCTTTAAGATTTCTTTCTTTAATTTCTTTACAGAACGCGATTGAAATTCGGAATCGTCAATTTCATCGAGCTTTTCATCGGGCAACGTTCTCAAAACAGGAACATTTTTGAGCTGTTTTGATATCATCTCGCGTATCAAATCAGGAACAGAATCGGCGTCGATGTTCCCGTTCCGGGAACGCTGCCATGCTTCGATATGAGGGTTCACCCGGATGGTTTTCCGTTCCTCGTCCATATCCAAAACGCGGAGCTCGACGAGCTGCCGAAGTTCGTGTCCGATCGCGCCGCGGTGGAGGCCTGCGACCCGGAAATATTTCTTTTCGTAGAACGCCCACGGCACCTGGCAGCCATAGGTAAGACGCAAAATGAGCAGGACGATTTTCACCTGCCGCTTTGTGAGATCACGCGTGATGAGCGCCGTGAGGATGCTGTTCGGTACGCGGGTGAATTTAACTTTCATGGGCTTGGTTTTCCTGCTTGTTTTTGTGCTTCCGCGCCCTGATTTTCGAGAAGGTGAGATAGAGATTTCCCAAAGAGCGCAAATACTCCACCGCTTGTTCCCGTGAAATGCGGAGGTTGTATTTCGTGAGCGCATAGGCGACCATGCGATCGATAAGTTCTTCGCTGTAGACTTCCATGCGTCCAGTTTCGCAAAACAAACAGGGACTCACTTTGGAGTCCCGGTGAATCCCAAAAAGAAATGCAGGGAAATACTACTTTGTCCGCTTGATCGTCTTTCCTTGCCAGACAAAAAGATCGTCGATGCCGAGGTCGTGCTTTGCGCGGGCGTTCAGCGCTTTCGTCGTGTCGTATACCATCCGGCGTGCTTTCTCCTGTTGCGAGGGATCATACCCCTTGTTCACATCCGCACCTGTCATCTCGTCGTACGGCAACGACCAATCGACATATTCATTCACGCGGTGCTTGAACATCGCCCGGCAGAGGCAGTGCTCGTTCTTCGTTGGCGGCAGTTTGGCGACGGAGTCGCCGAGCATCAAAGTTGCCTCGTGATCGACAAAGACGAGGTTGGCAGTTGCAAGAACAGCGACGGGTGCGGGTTCGGTCGGCGTAATCGGGGGCACCGTTGCTTCGTTTTTCTTCATGCGTTCCCATTGGACAAGTGCGATGAGTTCCGCCACGGGCAGGCCGCCAAAAAAGAGCAGGCCGAAAATATCATCGATCGGGGTTGTATAGGGCAAAGTGATCGGGCCGTAGTATGCAAATGCAGCGATGCGGAACACGCCGAAAAGGGCAATGCCGAGCGCCCCGATTCCGCTCAAAAGAGCGCCATAACGGAAATGTTTTGAGGTAAAAAGATGATGCCACATAACGCTTTTATTTTAACAGAAAATAAAAGGGCGCAACCGTGTGCGCCAGAAATCTATAATACGCTTGGTAACGTGCGCCATAATCAGATGGCTGCGCGTTCGCGCAAGCGTATTATAGCGGTTGCGGATACGGAAAGTCCAGCGAAATTCTTATGCACATCTTTGCTATTTGCCCCCCCCCTATTTTATGCTTTAATTAAGCTATGAGTAAAAATGGGTTTGCTGGCATAGCTATCCTACTTATTGTCCTTGCTTTGGCGGTAGCTGGGGGAATCGCCTATGTGCATTACGTTGTTTTGCCACGGCAAAATAGCGCAAACGGAACTACTCCATCTCCGGTGGCATCGACTACGACTGCGGCTGTGGCTACGACTACGGCATCACCCGTCGCACCCGCAGGTTGCAATGATTTAGATTGTCTCATCACGGCGGCAAGTTCTTGCGCCCCGATCACCTCAACGATAACCGAATCAAATAGTTTGGGATTTTTGGCGTTGGGCATTTTACAAAATTCAGTTACCGATAGGCAAATAAAAGGGCCTTCTGGCGCGAATTGTATTTACGTTTCAAAAGTTGAAAGTGCGAGCGCGGTTGTGGATCAGAAATTTTTTAGCGATCCTACCTATCAGAATCAGATTCTGAGCGGTCTCAAATCATTCCCTGGCGTTACCGACGCAGATATTCAAAAGGTAAAAACGGCCATACAGGACGGATCGGCTCTAAAGCAAGTCCAAACCCAGTTGGCGCAGATGAATCAGAGCCTACAGGCCTCGATAAGCAGTATCACTACGTGCACGATACCGACCACAGAGTTAGTGAAGCGTCTCCAAGATGAAAAAGCTGGCAATATAAATATTCAATACCCTGATCCTTACTGCAAAGTTCAAATGGGACCTGCTGCAGCTACCACTCCGTCTGGCGTTGGATCAGTTACGCTTTACCTATATGCCAACTCGACCAATGGAATAAACGGCGTAACATTCAAGGTTAATTCTCTTACCTCAACCGAGGTGAATGTAACCGTAACCGACCAGAAAACGGGAGCGAGCCAAACGGCGACCCTCACACCAAACAATACTGCAACGGTTGCGGGACATACGATGACCGTTACCAGTATCAAGCAGGTTAAAACCGGCACAATAAACGGCCAACCTTCTTATGATGAGCAGGCGGCAGTAACTTTTCACTAGGTCGAAATAATGTAAATAATTTAAATTAAAAAATATGAATATTTTCTCAACCTTAAAACAAGACGCCATAAATTTCCTTGAGCCGTACAAGACAAAAGAGCCGGCCAGCTATGCAGCGGCAGAACAAGCGCTCGGCGCTATCCTTATAACCGATGGTTTTATAGGCATCAGCAATCCATTTGGGCGCAAAAAACGTTCTGGTATATTCGGCACATTAGGAGGAATGGTTCTCGGAGTTATCTTCATGCTCATTCCGACGTTTTTTGGGAATATAACGGGCATCAACAATATGACCGCAACGACTTCGGCAACAGTCGCTTCGGTTGGCGCACCGTCTTATACGGGAGGAACTAATTCACAGCATAGCAGTCCAGCATGCTCACTGGCTGTAAATTACTCGGTCAATGGTCAGCAGTACACAAATCAACAGTCCTCTTTCTCCTCATCGGATAACTGCTCTCTGGTTTCGGGACAAACAATCACCATCAACTACAATCCGGCCAATCCGGGTTCGTGGGCTTATGGAGCCAAGACGGTCAGTATGTTTCTTCAAATATTCTTTTGGGCGGGATTGTTGGTTTTAATCTCCAGTATCATCACCTTCTTTATTCGGTTGTTCAGCATCATTTTCGGCTGGAAATTATTAAGGGATGGTCGAAAGAACGCCGCCAATTTGCCGCCGGGCACAAACCTTCAAACCATGATTGACGAAATTAAACAGAACTTTATCTCATCAACTTTTGGCTTTGGAGCTGGGGTGAATCCTTCCGTTCCTAACATATTGAATCAGTGATTCGGTTGATTTTGTAGTGCCACCAGCGTTCCAACTTCGTCCCACAACCGCAGCCATATGGCGCTCGATCCGACATTTTCCATCCCGAACAGCATTCTCTACGTCCCGCTGCTGCTGCTGGCGGCGTATTTCGCGTTCCGCGCGCTGGCGGACGTCTACATCCTCGTCCATTTCGGGCAAAATGGCGGCACGCTGCGGAGCGTCCTTCTCCTGTTCTTTGCCGGCACGGCCGTGATTTTCGGCGGCATGATGTACGCCCTTTCCGGCTACGACCTGGCACGTCCCATCCCGCTGCCCGCCCTGTCGAACCTGCTTTCCCCGAGCGTCCAATCGTATCCGTCCCTGCTTCCGCCCGCAGCCGCGAAACCGTCGCTCAAGTGATATGCCCAACACCTCGCGCACCGAAGAGCTCCAGCCGGGAGAGCAGGTCGTTCTGTTCCTGCGCCCGGTCTGGTACATCCTCCTTGGCGACCTGATCGGCGCCGCGCTGCTCTACCTCGTGCCGGCCGTGCTCTGTTTCATATTCTGGGGCACGCTGTCCTCTTGGTTCGCGATGCCGCTTGTCGGCCCGTGGCTGGTGCTGCTGGTTGGCGCCTATGCCGCCATCATCTGGCTGTTCCTGTTCCGCGCCTTCACCGATTACTACCTGAACACGTGGCTCGTCACGTCGTTCCGCATCATCGACGCCGACCAGCTCGGCATCTTCAAGCGCCGCGTTTCCGAGCTGCACCTGGCCAACGTGCAGGACGTGACGACGGAAGTGAAGGGCGTGTTCCAGACGATGCTCAATTTCGGCGACGTGCTGGTGCAGACGGCCAGCGAAGAGGACCTGTTCCGCTTCGAGAACGCGCCGCGCCCTGATCACGTCAAGGAAGAGATCATGAAACTGGTCGAGGCGGAGAAGGCGAAGTATCGCGTGCCCGCGCCGGGCGTGCCCGGCTCGCCGGTGTGATGAGCGAATCGAAAAGCCGGCCGTAAACTCGATGAGATTGCGCTGAACGGGGCAGCCGACCTCCGAGACGTACTCAAAACGTACGTTGAGGAGGCGGCGGGGCCCCGTGAGGCGCAAGATCGCGAGGTTACCGCCGGCTTTTTTATTTCCACGCGTAGTGCCCCCACGCCCACTGCGCCAGGGCGTGCGCGTCGGCGGAGGCGTCCGCGAGCATCGGCTCGCCGAACATCACCACGAGCAGCTCGCGGCCCTTCGCCGCCACAGACGGACGCAGGGACACCGCAAGATTCCATCCGTTCGGCGGCCCAAGGTATCCAGTCTTTCCCGCCGTCACGTACACGTCGCTGTACGCCGGTTTCGTCAACAGGAAGTCGCTGTTTTTGACCGTGAGCGGCACGCGGCGCGGCAGGAGCGTCAGCGTGCGCTGCGGCGTCGTCGCGTCGCGCTTCACCGCGTAGAAGGCGAAGACGCGATCCGCAAGCGCCGCCAGCTCGCGCGGCGTGGAGACGTTTCCCTCATCCAGTCCCGTCGGATCCGCAAAGACCGTGCGCGGCAGGCCGAAAGCCCTGGCCCTGGCGTTCATCGCGCCGACGAAAGCCGGGCGCGACAGCCGCGTGGCGTCCGCCAGCGCGTTGGCGGCGTCGTTGGCCGACGGCAGCAGCGCCGCGTACAGCAAGTCGTTCACCGTGAGCCGGGTGCCAGGCTTCACGCCAAGCGAAGACCCGCCCACGATGTCATCCCGCGAAATCGACTGCACGCGCCAGGGGGAGACGCCGCGCGACAGGACGACGTCCACGGTCATCAGCTTGGTCAGCGACGCCAGCGGGCGCGGCACGCCGGCGTTCTGCTCCGCGAGCATCAGGCCGGACGTCCGGTCCAACACGACATAGCCTTCCGCCTGCGTCGCCGGCGCAGAGTCGGCGGCCCCTTTGACCGGCGTCGGGATGACGGTTTTCGGCTTGTAGAAGAGAAGCTTGGGGTCCTCGCGCCACCCGTCCTGGCGAGCCCAATCTTCCAAACTGACCGACGGCACGGTCGCCGTCGAACGGACGAGATACGTGCGCGGATCAAACAGCGCCCGCAGGTCGGCGCGACGCGCGTACACGGAACGCAAATACGGCCCCGGCGCCGCGAAGGCGAGGGCCGGCACGGACAGGAGAAGAAACGCAACGGCGCCGAATGCCGAGGGCTTCTCCCACAAAGATGACGACCAAATCGCTTTGTGATCATTCAAGCGCATGTTTTTCATGATAGCAGATCGCCGATTGAAGCGGCCTGCGTTTCATGCCAAGATGCGCCCATGCTGCGCGCGCTCGCCAAAAATTTCATCATCCAGACGGCCGGCAAGGGATTGTCCGTGCTGTTTGGCATTTTCATCCTCTCGCTGCTGACGCGCGCGCTCGGCGCGGAAGCGTTCGGCGAATACACCACGGCCACGACCTTCCTGCAGTTCTTCGGCGTGCTCGTCGATTTCGGGCTGACGCTGACGCTCGTCGTGATGATTTCCGAGCCCGGCGCGGACGAAGCGCGCGTGACGGGCAATATCTTCTCGCTGCGGCTCGTCTCGGCCATCGCCTTCTTCGGCCTGGCGCCGCTCGTCGTCCTGCTGCTGCCGTGGAACGCCGTCATCAAGGAAAGCGTCGCCGTCGGCGCCGTCGCCTACGCGTGCATGGCGGCGGCGGCCATGCTGGTCGGCGTCTTCCAGAAGCACGAAAGCATCTGGCGCGCGTCCACCGGCGAGCTCGTGAACCGCGTGGTGCTGTTCGCGCTCGCCGCCGTGTTCCTCGCCTTCGGCTGGGGCGTCATCGCCGTGATGTGGGCGCTCGTCGCCGCCAACGTCGCGTGGCTCGCCGCGATGCTGCTGTTCGCGCGGCCGTTCGTGCGCATCCGGCTGCGCTTCGAGTGGCCCGTGTGGAAGCGCATCTTTGCCATCAGCTGGCCGATGGCGCTTTCCATCGCGTTCAACCTCGTGTACCTGAAAGGCGACTTGCTGACGCTCGCCCTGTTCCGCACCCAGACGGAAGTCGGCTGGTACGGCGCCGCGTACAAAGTGATCGACGTCGTCACGGTGGTCCCGAACATCTTCATGGGACTGCTGCTGCCCGCGCTTGCGGCGGACTGGAAGGCGGGGCGGCGCGGCGAGTTCGGCGCGCACCTGCAGCGCGCGTTCGACGTGTTCGCGCTGCTGTTCTTGCCCATCGTGGCGGGCGCGGAGCTGCTGGCGGCGCCTCTGCTGACGCTGATCGCCGGGCGCGGCTTCGCCGCTTCGGGAGGCGCGCTTCAGCTCTTGGCTTTCGCCGTGCCGGGCGTCTTCCTCGGCGCGCTGTTCGGCTACGCCGTGGTCGCGGTCGAGCGGCAGCGCAAGATGATGTGGGGCTATCTCGCCTGCGCGATCGTCTGCGCGGGCGGCTATCTGCTGCTCATCCCGCCCTTCGGCATCCCGGCCGCCGCCGGCGTGACGATTTTCTCGGAGTGGTTCGTCGCGCTCGCGGCGTTCTTGGTCGTGCGGCGCGAAGAGCGCTTCCGGCTCTCGCTGACGCGCGCCGGGCGCGCACTGCTCGCCGCGCTGGCGATGGCGCTGGCCTTGTGGTTCCTGCCGCGCGTGAACGTGCTCGTCCTGATCGTGCTGGGCGCCGCGCTGTACGCGGGGTTGCTCTTCGTCTTCCGCGCCGTGGACCGACAGACCTTGCGCGCGCTCATGCCGCGGCGTTTGGCCGCGCATGAAGAGAGATAAAAACGCCCCAGCACAAGCGTTTGGTGCGGGGGCGCGATTGACGCGAACGAGGTCAGACCTTCACGGGCTTGCCGCGGGCGAAGATCCAGCGGCAGCCTGAGCGCCAGACGCGGTCGGGGCGGCCGCTGCGGGCGCTGAGCCAACGGTCGTCGTCACTGTGTGCGACGAGGAACACGCTGAAATTGTCGTCGGAATCCGCGACGGGTTCCATAGCCACGTGGAGCCCCTCACCCTTCGGCTGCTCCGGGTACTGCTCCCGAAGTGCCGGGCCGACTTCCGCCGGGCACTTGAGGAGGCCGTGGGCTTCGGCGGCGGCGTTTACCTGCGCGGTGGTGTACCGGCCTTCGAGGCCGACGTCGGAGCCGGTGATGACCACCAGATCGAGTTCCGTCGGCTCCTTGGCGAGCGTCACCTTGGTGATGATGTCCCGCGCCCACTTGCTGAGCTGGGAACCGCCCGCCTCGATCGCCGTGATGAACTCCTCGACCGTCTTGTGCGTGCCGAGCTTGACGGTGCGCCAGGTCGGGAACTTCGGCCACGGGTTCTCCTTGCGGAGGAACCATTTAAAAGCCGAGAGCCACATGGGGCCATTTTTGCCTGCGAGCTTGTCTTGCAAGTCGCTCATCGGTCCCTGAACCTCGGGGAGCGGGAGCAAGCCGAGCATGCCTTCCGACATGGTCAGCCTCCTTTGTGCCATCGGCGGAAGCGGGATGCTCCGCGCCGGGCGCCTCCGTGGTAGCGCGAACGGACGAGAATGTCAACGCGAACCGCAGACGGGGCCGGTTCGTTTGTCGCGCAGGGAGAAAATGGGGAAGCGAACGGTTCTACGCGCGAAGATCCACGCGCCGTCTCGTGATCCCTCACTTCGTTCGGGATGACACCGGGGACAAGCCCTTCACGTCCCTCCCCTGTGTCATCCCGAAGCGAAGGGACGTCCGACGCGCGCGGGCAGCAGGATTGCTTCGTCGCCACCGATGGGATCAGCTCCTCGCAATGACGAGAAGGGGGGGGTTTCAAAGGTCTCCACAGTAGATAATAGCAAACGGTTACTGAAGGACCCCCCGTGAGCTCGGTTGCTCGTGTCGCTTTTGGAGAGCAAACACCCGCTTGAGCCGTCGGTCAATCTCGCGTTTGAGGAGAAGAGGATTGAG
>JAJYIV010000009.1 GCA_021789915.1 bacterium
CGTTCCCTGCCAGCTGCCGTCGAGCTCCTGGTAGACGATCTCCGCGAGGAACGGCATGAAGGGCGCGAGCATCTTCGCGAAGGTTTCAAGCGCGGCGCGCAGCGTGGCGATCGCTTCCTTCGCCTCATCGCCCGCGCCTTTGATGCGCTCGCGGCTGCGGCGCACGTACCACGTGGAAAGATCCGTCACGAACGCCTGCAGCGGGCGCGCGGCGCGCGAGAAATCATACGCCTCCATGGCCGCCGTCTCCTCGCGCAGCGTCTCGTGCAGGCGCGCGAGCACCCAGCGGTCGAGCACGTGCGCGCCGGCGGGACGACGACCGTCGTCCGTGCCGCGATACAGCTGGTAGAACGACAGCACGTTGCGCAGGATGCCGATGAACTTCTTCGCCACCTCGTCCACGGCGCTTTCGGCGAAACGGAGCGCCTCGGCATGGACGACCGGCGAGGTCATCAGGGAGTAGCGCATGGCGTCCGCGCCGTGCCGATGAACGACGTCCATCGGATCGGGATAATTCTTCAGCCGCTTGCTCATCTTCTTCCCGTCCTCGGCCAGCACCAGCCCGTTCACGACGACGTTCTTGAACGCCGGCTTGTCGAAGAGCGCGGCGGCCAGCACGTGCAGCGTGTAGAACCAGCCGCGCGTCTGATCCTGACCCTCGGCGATGAAATCCGCCGGGAAGCCGCGCGCGAATGCCTGTTCGTTCTGGAACGGATAGTGGAGCTGCGCGTATGGCATGGCCCCCGACTCGAACCAGCAGTCCAGCACGTCCGGAATGCGCCGGAACGTCTTGCCCCCTTTCACGATCTCGATCGTGTCGACGATGTGCTTATGCAAGTCATCGATTTTTTTTCCAGAGAGCTCTTCAAGTTCCAATCGCGAACCGGCGCACAGCGTCTCGCCGTCCTCCGCGCGCCAAATCGGCAGCGGCGTTCCCCAGAAGCGCGAGCGCGACACGGCCCAGTCGCGCGCGCCCTCCAGCCACTTGCCAAAACGGCCTTCCTTCATGGCGTCCGGGACCCAGTTGATGCCGCGGTTGAGGGCCGCGAGCCGCTCGCGCAGCGGCGTCACGCGCACGAACCAGCTGGTCGTCGCGTAGTTCAAGAGCGGCGTGTCGCATCGCCAGCACAGCGGATAGCTGTGCGTGAATTTTTTCTTGCCGACCAGGGCGCCGGTTTTGGCCAGCGCCTTGAGGATGTCCACGTCCACGGCGCGTTCCACATCGCCCTTGGCGCGCACAGGCCGATCCTCGATCCCGAGGCCTTGCACGACTTCTGGCACGAAATGGCCGTTCATCTTCACGTGCACGATGGGCGCGACGCCTTCCGCCTCGCCGAGCGCCGCATCGTCCTCGCCGAAGCCCGGCGCGATGTGCACCACGCCCGTGCCGTCGTCCGTCTTGACGAAATCGCCGTGCACGACGCGGAAGGCGTTGGGATGTTCCTTGAAGAACGGAAAGAGCGGCTCGTACGTCGTACCGACGAGAGCGGAGCCTTTGATTGTTTCAACGACGGCCGCGTCCGCTTTGGCAAACGTCAGTTCGTCGCCGCTGGCCAAGCGCTCCCACGCGGCCTTGCCCAAGATGAAGCGGCACGGTGAAGCCTCTCCCCCTGCCAAGCCTGTCCTGAGCGAAGTCGAAGGAGGGGAGTTGGAGGGGGTTTTCAGCACGACATACTCCACGTCCTTGTTCACCGCGAGCAGGGCGTTGCCCGGCAGCGTCCACGGCGTCGTCGTCCATGCGACGAGTTTCGCACCGGCGTACGGCCCGCTCGTCAGCGTGAAGGCGACATAGACGGAAATGTCCGTCACGTCCTGGTAGTTCAAATTGACTTCGAAGTTCGAGAGCGGCGTCTCGCAGCGCGGGCACACGTGCATCGGCTTGTAGCCCTCGTACACCAAGCCCTTGTCCCACAGCCGCTTGAACACCCACCAGACGGATTCCATGTACGGCAGGTCCATCGTCTTGTACGAGTTCTCCATGTCCACCCAGCGGCCGATGCGGCGAATAACCTTCTTCCAATCCTCGGCATAGGTCAGCACCGAGTTGTGGCAGGCGTTGTTGAATTTTCCCACGCCGAAATCCTCGATGGCCTTGCGGCTGCCGAGGTTGAAATCCTTTTCGACGATGTTCTCGATGGGCAAGCCGTGGCAGTCCCACCCCCACGTGCGGTTCACGCGAAAGCCCTTCATCGTCCAAAAACGCGGCACCACGTCCTTCATGACGGACGCGACCAGGTGGCCGTAATGCGGCAAGCCCGTCGCAAACGGCGGACCGTCGTAGAAGGCGTAGAGCTTGTCGGCGGGGCGCCGGTCGATGGATTTGCGGAACACCTCGTGGCGATCCCAATAATCCAACACCTGCTCCTCCTGCGCGGCGTGCGTGAGTTTCTTTTCCTCGGCCATACGGGGAAATCGGCTTGAATGAGAGCAAAAGCATCCTAACAAAGGCCAAAGACAACGGCAAGAATGTTATACTTCAAGAACCAACGATTTCTTATGAAACCCACCATCTACATCGGCGCGGACCACGCCGGCTGGCAGCTCAAGGAGACGCTCGAGGAATTCCTGCGGAACCGCGGCTACCAAGTCATCGACATGGGCAACGATCATTTGGTGAACGGCGACGACTACCCGGACTTCGGATATGCCGTGGCCAAGCGCGTGACGACGGATCCGGGGAGCGAAGGCATCGTGCTGTGCGGCAACGCCCAAGGCATCTGCATGGTGGCCAACAAGGTGCGCGGCGCGCGCGCGGCGACCGGATTTTCCGTCGACGAGGCGCGCACCACGCGCACGGACGACCACAGCAACATCCTGTGCCTGCCGGCGCGCTTCGTCACGACGGCCCAGGCAAAGGGAATCGTCGCCGCGTGGCTTGAGACGCCGCCCGCGCCGAAGGAACGCTACGAACGGCGGCTGAGAAAGCTCGAAGAAATAGAAAACGCCGAGCGCGCGTAATACGTATGCCCGAGATCATCCCTTCCCTGCTCGTCGACTCGCGGCAGGAATTCGAACGCCGGCTGCGGCTCGTGGAGCGCGACGGCGCGACGGTCCACGTGGACGTCCTGGACGGCACGCTGTTCCCGGACGTCAGCTGGTTCGACGCCGAAGCCGTAGGCGCGATGCGCACCGGCGTGCGCTACGAGCTGCATCTCATGGTGGAGAATCCGCTGCCGATCGTCGAGGCGTGGAAACGGCATGTCCCCGGATTGATCCGCGCGACCGTGCACGCGGAGATGTCGCGCCAGGCCGGCACCGTGCTCTCCCACATCCGCGATCTGCTCAAGCTCGAAGCGGGCCTCGCGCTCAACCCGGAATCGCCCCTCGAAGAGATTCACCGCGTGGCCGGCGCGCTCGACCAGCTGATGATCATGGGCATCCATCCGGGCGCGTCCGATCAGCCGTTCCTCGGCGAGCCGATCCTGGAGAAGATCCGCCAGGCGCACGCGCACTGGCCGTCCGTCCCCATCGAGGTCGACGGCGGCGTGCGACCCGAGCTCTTCGCCCAGCTGCTCGCGGCCGGCTGCACCCGCTTCTGCGCGGCGCACATGATCTTCTCCGCCGCCGACCCGTCCGCGGCGCTGCGCCAGGCGCGCGAACGCCTCTCGACGTCTGTCCCGCAGCCGTGATATCCTTCATGCATCCTCCAACACATCTATGAAAAAAATCCTCGCTGCCGCCGGTGCCGTCGTCGTCGCGTTTGGCGCGTATGCCGCCCCGATCGCGACGCACGCGGCTTCGCCCGCGCTCGTTCCGCTCAGCCGCATCCAGCCCGGCGACCTCATCCGCGGCCAGACGTTCTCGGCGGTGTATTACTACGGCGTCGACGGGTTCCGCTACGTGTTCCCGAACGACAAGACGTATTTCACGTGGTACGCGGATTTCAGCACGGTCAAGTTCATCAGCGACACGGATCTGCAGACGATCCAGATCGGCGGCAACGTCACGTACAAGCCGGGCGTCCGCATGATCAAGATCAATTCGGATCCGAAGACGTACGCCGTGGACGCGGGAGGGACGCTGCGCTGGGTCGCCAGCGAACAGGCGGCGACGGCCCTCTACGGCAGCGATTGGAACAAGATGATCGACGACGTGCCCGACGCGTTCTTCCCGAACTACAAGCAGGGCGGCGCGGACATCGAGCAGGCCTCGGATTTCGACAAGGCGAACGCGGAGGCGGAAGCGACGGACATCGGCCGCGACAAGGATCTCAAGGCGCCGGTAGCGGTCTCGGCAACGGATGCCGGCTTCAGCCCGGCGACGGTGACGGTGACGGTCAAGACGCCGGTGAAATTCACGAACAACGGCACGGCCAACCACGCGGCCACGGGCGACGACCTCTCCTGGGGCACGGGGACGATGAAACCTGGCCAGTCGTTCGAGCACTACTTCAAGAAGGCAGGCACGTACACGTACTCGGACACGCTGTACCCGAATCTCAAAGGGACGATCGTCGTGCAGTAAAGTGAAGGAAGGACCAAAAGGGGAAAATCCCAAGATCCAAATTTGGATCTTGGTTTTTTGTCTCATTTGGATCTTTTTGGTCCTCGGTTCTTTGTTTCATTTGGTGCTTCGCGGTACACTGCGTCCATATGGCACTTGACATCCGCGGACCTAAAGTCCGCATGCCGCTGCATCTCCATGACAAGGAGGCGATGCGGCTGGAGGAATTGGCCTTTCAAGTCCGCGAGGACATCATCGACATGCTGGTCGAGGCGGGCAGCGGGCATTCGGCCGGTCCGCTCGGCATGGCGGACATCTTCACGGCGCTGTACTTCCACGTCATGAAGCACGATCCGAAGCGCCCGGACTGGAGCGACCGCGACCGTCTCATCCTCTCCAACGGCCACATCTGCCCCGTACGCTACGCGACGATGGCGCGCGCGGGATATTTTCCCCTCTCCGAGCTGATGACGCTGCGCAAACTCGGCTCGCGGCTGCAGGGCCACCCGGAGCGCGTAAAGCTGCCCGGCGCCGAGACGACCTCGGGGCCGCTGGGATCCGGTTCGTCCCAGGCCGCCGGCCTGGCGTATGCCGGGCTCATGGAGCATGCGCCGTGGCGCGTGTATTGCGTCATGAGCGACGGCGAACTGGAAGCGGGCCAGACATGGGAGGCCTTGCTGTTCGCCGGACGCAACAAACTGCACAACTGCACGTTCATCGTCGACCGCAACAACATCCAGATCGACGGCACGACGGACGAGGTGATGCCGCTGGAGCCGCTCGCCGCGAAGTTCGAGGCGTTCAACTTGAACGTGGAAACGTGCGCCGGCAATGACATTCGCGATTTCGTGGCGGCCGTCGCGCGCGCACAGAGCGTGACGGAGAAGCCGACGGTGATTCTGGCGGAAACCATCCCCGGCTACGGAGTGGATGCGATGGAGTACGACTTCGAGTGGCACGGCAAGCCGCCGGCGCCGGGCCCGGAATCGCGCCAGATGCTTGCCGAGCTGCGGACCTTGGGCGGGCGCATCACGAGCGAACACCAATAGTATGGCGACCAAACAGACAAAGGGATTGAACCGAGACGCGCACCTCGCGCGCGAGCTGTTTGCCGCCGACAAGCTGAAGCGCGTGCCGACGCGCGACGGCTACGGTGAAGGGCTGGTGGACGCCGGCGCGGCGGACCCGAACGTCGTCGCGCTGTGCGCCGACCTCACGGAATCCACGCGCACGCTCGGCTTCAAGAAGGCCTTCCCGAACCGTTTCATCCAGCTCGGCGTCTCGGAGCAATCGATGGCCTCGATCGCCGCCGGCCTCTCGCTCGCCGGCAAGATTCCGTTCGTGTCGAGCTACGCGTGCTTCTCGCCCGGGCGCAATTGGGAGCAGATCCGCACCACCGTGGCGCTGCAGAACAGCAACGTGAAGATCGCCGGCGCGCACGCGGGCGTATCCGTCGGGCCGGACGGAGCCACGCATCAGATGCTCGAGGACGTCGCGTTGATGCGCGTGACGCCCAACATGCGCGCGGTGGTTCCCTGCGACGCCGTCGAGACGCGCAAGGCGACCGTCGCGGTCGCGTCGTCCGCCGGCCCCGCGTACCTGCGCTTTGCGCGCGAGAAGACGCCCGTCTTCACGACGCCGAAGACGCCCTTCAAACTCGGGCGCGCGGAGGTTTACCGGTTCGGGAAGGACGCGACGATCGTCGGCGCCGGCCCGCTGCTGTACGAGGCGCTCGTGGCCGCGGAGGCGCTGTCGGCTGAACACAAAATCGAAGTCGGCGTGATCAACAGCCACACCGTCAAGCCGCTGGACGCGAAGACGATCGTGCGCGCCGCGAAGGAAACGGGCGCCGTCGTCACGGTCGAGGAAGCGCAGGCGGCCGGCGGGCTGGGCGGCGCCGTGTGCGAGCTGCTCGCGGGCGCGTGTCCCGTCCCCGTGGAACGCATCGGCATGCCGGATCGCTTCGGCGAGTCCGGCGAGGCGGATCAGCTCATCACCGCCTTCGGTTTGTCGGCTCCGTACATCGGTTTGGCCGTCCTGCGCGCGATCGCCCGCAAGCGCGGGGAGCGCGTGCCGGACGCGCCCGAGTACGTGGCCAAGGCCCGGCAGACGCTCGAGGCCATGCGCCGCGACACGATCGCGCAGGCTCTGGCGCGCACGCCCAAGAAGTGGGGCGGGAAGCTGTCAAACGACACGCTGAAGTCGCGCGCGAAATAATCCACGGGCATGAGCCGTTTTCCGTTCCACGTTCTACGCTCTACGTTCTACGCCCCTATGTACGACCTCTTCGCCATCGGCGATATCAAGCTCGACACGTTCGTCCTGCTGGACGATGCGGGATTGCAATGCCAGTTGAAGATGCCGGAGTGCCAGCTTTGCTTGGAATACGGCGCAAAAATTTCCGTGAACGTCGTCGACTCGCAGATCGCCGGATCCGCGCCGAACGTGGCCACGGGCCTGAAGCGACTCGGGTTCAAAACCGGCGTGGTCAGCAACATGGGCGTGGACGGCACGCGCCACCTGGCGCTCGCGCATCTGAAAAAGGAAGGGGTCTCCACGAAATTCATCCGCACGGTAAAAGGCGAAGCGAGCAGCTATTCGGCGGTACTGATGTACAAAGGCGACCGCACCATCCTGACGTCGCACATCCGCCGCGCGTACCGCTTCCCGAAAAGCCTGCCCAAGACGCCGTGGCTCTACGTCGGCGAGATGGGCGAGGGCTATGATCCGCTGTACCGCTCGCTCGAGGCCCACGTGCGGCGCTTCGGCGTGAAGATCGCCCTGAACCCGGGCAGCGTGCAGCTCGAGGAGCGGCGGCCCGTCCTCTTCGATTTAATCAAGCGCACGCACGTGCTGTTCGTCAACAAGGAGGAGGCGCAGCAGCTGACGGGCGAGGAATCCGGCCAGGCACACCATCTCGCGCCGGCCCTGTTCAAGCTCGGCTGCGCGCACGTCGTCATCACCGACGGCAAGAACGGCTCGTACCACTTCGACGGCGCGCGCATCGATTTCTGCCCGATCTTCCCCGGCAAGATGGTGTCGGCGACCGGCGCCGGCGACGCGTACGCGACGGGCTTCATCGCGGCGCTCATGCGCGGCAAGACGGCGGAGGAAGGGATGCGCTGGGGATCGGTCGAGGCGGCCAGCGTGATCGGCAAGGTCGGCGGGACGATCGGGCTCTTGACGAACACGCAGCTGCGCGCGCATCTCCGGCGCGCACCGACGTTCAAGACGGAACATTTGTGACGCGAACAAAAAATCCCCGTCCGAAACCGCTTCGTGCGGCGTCGGACGGGATCGAACGGGCGTCCTTAGGCTGCCGGGCGCTCTTCTTTTTTTCTCCATCGTTTTGGCCGTCCCCTCGCCTCGGCACCGCGCCGGGGCCCCAGGACGACCGTTTCTCCCGACGCGGCCCCGCGCCGGAAGGCCGGCCCGTCATACCGCACGTTGGCCGGCGCGTCAAGAGGGAGTAAAATGCCGCCGTATGCGCGATGTCATCACGATCGGATCCGCGACGAGGGACGTGTTCCTTCTTTCCAACCATTTCCAGCTGATCGCCTCGCGGAAATTCGACGCAGGCATGGGCGAGTGCGTGCCGCTCGGCGCGAAGATCGACGTGGAGCGCAAGGTGGAATCCACCGGCGGCGGCGCGACGAACGCGGCCGTGACGTTCGCGCGCCTGGGCTTTGGCGCGGCGGCGGTGTGCCGCGTGGGCGACGACGACGCCGGGCGCGGCGTGGCGGCCGAGCTCGCGCGCGAAGGCGTGCGCACGGCGCTGCTGCGCCGCGTGCGCGGCGGCGAGACGGGCTACTCCACCCTCCTGACGGCCGAGGGCGGCGAGCGCAGCGTGCTCGTGTACCGCGGCGTCTCCGCGCGCTTCACCGCCGCCGACATCCCCTGGGACCGTCTGCATGCCCGCGCGGCGTACCTGACGTCGCTCGGCGGCAATGTCCGCCTCTCGGCGCGCCTCGTCCGCGCCTGCGCGCACGAAGGCGCGCTCGTCGCCTGGAACCCGGGACGCGGCGAGATCGCCGCCGGTCTGCGCGCGTTCAAGCCGGCCCTTCCCTTCGCGTCGGTCCTCTTGGTGAACCGCGAGGAAGCGGCGGCCCTGACCGGCGCGCGCGAGCCGCGCGACGCGTTCGGCGCGCTCGTCCGCGCCGGCTTCGCGGGCGCCGCCGTCGTCACGGACGGCGGCAAGGGCGCGACGGCGTTCTTCCGCGACCGCGCCTGGTTCTGCGGCACGACCGGCGCGCGTTCCGTCTCGCGCACCGGCGCCGGCGACGCGTTCGGCTCCGGCCTCGTCGCCGCGCTGCTCAAAGGCCTCGCGCTCCCGCAGGCGCTCGCGGTCGGCACGCTGAACGCCGAGGGCGTCATCGGCAAGGTCGGCGCCAAGGCCGGCATCCTCAAACGCTGGCCGGGGCGCGCCGCCCTTGCGCGCGTTCCCGTAAAACCATTCATCCTATGACACGCCTGCTCGTCACCCGCCCGATCCCCGACGAAGGGATCAAAATGCTGCGCCGCAGCCGCAAGGTCGTGATCGACCAATACAAGCCGGACCGCGTCATGCCGCGCGAGGAACTTTTGCGCCGCGCGCGGAAGGCCGATGTCATCCTGTCCATCCTGACGGACAAGATGGACGCCGAGCTGTTCAACGCCGCGCCGCGGCTCAAGATGATCGCCAACTACGCCGTCGGCTTCGACAACATCGATCTGAAGGAAGCGAAGAAGCGCGGCATCACGGTGGCGCACACGCGCTATGCCGGCATCTCGGAATCCGTCGCGGAACACGCGATCGGCCTCATGCTCGCCCTGGCGCACCGCCTCGTCGAGGCGGACCGATTCATGCGCGACGGAAAGTACGAGGCGTGGGGGCCGCGGATGCTGCTCGGCGCGGATCTCATCGGCAAAACCGTCGGCGTCATCGGCACGGGGGCGATCGGCACCGGCATCATCCGCCGCCTGCACGACGGCTTCGGCGTCAAGGTGGTCTACAACGACGTGAAGCGCAACCAGACGCTCGAGGAGACGATGGACGCGCGCTTCCTCTCCAAGGACGCGCTGCTCAAGACGGCGGATTTCATTTCGCTGCACGTCCCGCTGCTGCCGTCCACGCGACACATGATCGGCGCGCGCGAGCTGAAGCTCATGAAGAAGACGGCCTTCCTCATCAACACGTCGCGCGGGCCGGTGGTGGACGCGCACGCCTTGACGCGGGCGCTTGCCAGGCGGCAGATCGGCGGCGCGGGATTGGACGTGTACGAATGCGAGCCGAACGTCGCGTGCGACGCGAAGGATTCCATGCAGATGATCAAGCTGCCGAATGTCGTGCTGACGCCGCACACGGCCTCGGCCACCATCGAAACGCGCCAAGCGATGTCGCGCGCGGCCGCCAGGAACATCCTCGCCTTCCTCGAAGGAAAAACACCGCCGGACCTTGTGGACGCCTGATCAAAAACCTGCCTCTTCGAGGCAGGTTTTTCGCATGATCCATCGAACGTCTTCGATCGCCTTGCCCATGTTGCGCATGCCTTGCCCGACCGGATAACACACGGGGTGCACGCCGAAGGTTTTGCCGCTCGCGGCGAAGGGAACGGAAGTTTTGCGGCATTGCGAGACGTTGACCGGGCGCCCCAGCATCACGGAGTTGACTTGGTTGCCGAAGGCGACGATCGCGCGCGGATTCACGGCGGCTATTTCTTCGTGCAAAGAAGGCAGGTAGGCGCGGAAGACATCGTCGCGCTGATGGCGCGCGTCGGCTTGCGTGCACTTGGCGAGGTTCGTGATGTAGAGACGGCGCGCGGCGACGTGGCGATAGACCTCGCCGGCGAATGCCGGCGTCCACGCCTCGGGAGGCGTCGTTTGGATGCGCTCATTGAGCACGGCGTCGAACAACCCGAGCTTCGTGAACAGATTCCACGCATGCTTCGTCCCGATCCACGGCGCGTGCAGTCCTTTCCACCTCGGGCTCGCGGCCACGTTGCGTCCCGTCGGGTTCATGAAGACAAAACAGACGTCGGGCCGTGAGACGCATCCGGCGCCGTAAATCGCGCGCAGCGCCGGATCGCCGTGCCGGCGTTGGAGCGCGTCGAATTTGCGTTTCAGTGAAGTGATTTGCATACTGTGAAGAAAAAGGCGTACCCGATCTTGGGTACGCTTTGAGTATAGGAGCCGCCCGAAGATCATGTCGGACGAAGTGCGAGCTCGCGCGCGAGCTCATCAAAGAGCGGATTGTGGAATGGAAGGATCGCGTTCTTCTCAAGAAACTGCTCCGCCGGTTTCGCCCTGTCGGGACGAAGCCTATACCAGCCGATTCTCAGGTCGGTATACTCTTCTAAGAGGGCGGGGGACATCGCATCGACTACCTGGGCGAGTTCTCTCGCATGCCGCCTTTCGTGCGGGACGGACAACAAGGACTCGTGGCGCTCCGCTCCCCGAGAAAAAACTTCGAGAAGGCGCTCGGGGGAGAACCAGCGTCCCGAACCGAATGATAGAAGCGTGCCGACGATCACGTCCGACGTCGCCAATCCGTCTTCCATGACGAACCTCCTTGTGGGAAAAGAGCGTGAACGTCTGCGCCACATGGTGGACCGTGTCGGATTTGAACCGACGACCCCCGCGTTGCAAACGCGGTGCTCTGCCAACTGAGCTAACGGCCCGCCATCTGGCGCGGACGACCAAATCTATTCCGAATCCGCGCGCGCGTCAACGTGACGGGCGCGCATACGCGACGCACCCGCGTCACGGCGATGCACGCGCGCAAAAAATTCGCTCGCGCATCTCTTGACAACACGCGTAAGTCATCCACAGCCCGTGCTTGCACATGTGTGCTATACTATTTGCAATCGTCAGACACGCACGCGTCGCGTGTCGACGACGCGCGCGAACGCAACCTGTGCACGCGCGCTTGAAGAGCTTCGTTCGGAGCTCCTAAGGAGGCATCACGCGTATGGCCATGAAGAAAAAGGCTGCGAAGAAGCGCAAGGCAGCCCCGAAGCGCAAGGCCGCGAAGAAGCGCAAGGCCGCGAAGAAGCGCCGTTAAGGCAATCAAAAACGTCTCCGTTGACGCGACGGGGGCGTTTTGAATTTCACCCGCGCGCGCCGCGGCGGCGCGCAAGAATGGTTTCCGCAATCTCCCGTTCTTCCGGCGTGTTGATGCCGACGGCTTCTTCCGGATCCACGCTGATGGACGAGAGTTTTCTTTCCTGCGCGACCGCCATGGCGACAAGATCGGTCAAATAATATTCCCGCTGTGCGTTCTCGCGGCCCAGGCGGCGAATGTTCTCCCACAGCCACGCCGCGTCGAAACACATGAGGGCCGGATTGACTTCGCGAATCTCCTTCTCCGCGGGAGAGGCGTCCTTGTATTCGCGAATCCCGACGATGCGCCCGTCCGAACCGCGTACGACGCGGCCCCAATGCTCGAAGGCGCGGCACCATCCCTGAAAGTCCGGTACCGTCGTCGTCATCAATGTCAGGGTGTTGCGGCGTTCCTCGTGCCGCGACACGAGGCGCCGCAACGTTTGCGCCGAAACGAACGGATGGTCGCCGTACAGCACGACGACGACTTCCGCCCTTCCCGCGGCTTCGCGCGCCGAAGCGACGGCATGGCCGGTCCCCATCGGCTCGCCTTGCTCCACGTAGTCGCAGACGTCGCCCATGGCCCGACGCACCTCGCCGCCCCTGTCCCCTACGACGACGATCGGGCGCGGATCCACGTCCGACACGCGTATGGAAGCCAGGAGATGCTCAAGAATCGTCTTTCCGCCCACAAGCGTCAACGCTTTCGGAAGATCCGACTTCATGCGCGTTCCCTTCCCTGCGGCGAGAACAATCACGCGAGCCGTCGGGGCCATGCTTGGAATGGGCATAGTGCAGACACGGTATCAGATTGTCCTCCGATTTCAAGCGGAGAACCGCATGGCCCAGATCGTGCCGAGGACGAAACCGACCGCGAAAACAAGGCTAAATCGAATGGCGAGACAAAGAGGACAGGAGGTTCGGTCTACGGGTCGTTGTGAACACGTGAACATAGAAAAAACGACGGCCCGACCAGCATACGCTGGCACACACAGGCCGTCGAATCCGTCGAAGCGTTCCAAGGTCCCGGCGCCTACCTACTCTCGCCCAATCGGACTACCATCGGCCCCGCGCGGCTTAACTTCCGTGTTCGGGATGGGAACGGGTGTGGCCCGCCGGGAAAAGGCACCGAGACTCTGGAGCGCTTCGTTGGAAAGATCATCTGAACTCACAGTGGTTGTAGAGCTCGACCGATTAGTACCGCTCCGCTCCACGCGTTACCGCGCTTCCACGTACGGCCTATCAACCTGCTGGTCTCGCAGGAGTCTCAAATGAAGACTTATCTTGGGGTCGGCTTCGCGCTTAGATGCTTTCAGCGCTTATCCGATCTGGACATCGCTACCCGGCCATGCCCTTGGCAGGACAACCGGTACACGAGAGGTCCCTGCTTCCCGGTCCTCTCGTACTAGGGAAGCGTCCCCTCAATCTTCGACGCCCATGGTAGATAGGAGACCGAACTGTCTCACGACGTTCTGAACCCAGCTCACGTACCGCTTTAATTGGCGAACAGCCAAACCATTGGGAGCTTCTTCACCCCCAGGATGCGATGAGCCGACATCGAGGTGCCAAACCCCGCCGTCGCTGTGGACGCTTGGGCGGGATCAGCCTGTTATCCCCGGAGTAGCTTTTATCCGATGAGCTTCCGCCGTCCTACTTCGTACGGTCGGATCACTAACTTCCGCTTTCGCGACTGCGCGACATGTACGTCTTGCAGTAAAGCCGGCTTTTGCGTTTGCACGTCCAGCGCGATTTCCATCCGCGCCAAGCCGACCTTTGTAAACGCCTCCGTTACCTTTTAGGAGGCACCCGCCCCAGGTAAACTACCCACCAGTTCCTGTCCCTGACACCGGATTCACGGCATCTGGTTAGAATTCACGCAGCGCAAGGGTGGTGTCTCATTGGCGCCGAAGCTCCCACCTACGCTGAACATGCGAAGCATGAATCCAAGAACAAGTTGTAGTAAAGCTTCACGGGGTCTTTTCGTCTAACCACGGGTAATGAGCATCTTCACTCATCTTGCAATTTCGCCGAGTCCCTCGTTGAGAGAGTCATGAACTCGTTATGCCATTCGTGCAGGTCGGAACTCACCCGACAAGGAATTTCGCTTAACGTGTTAATCCAGTTTGGACGGCTCTTGAGTCGAGAACCCTGCATGTCGCCATGCAGATCGGACTATATCTTCACCCGATTGCTCGGGGTCCGGCGTGTAGTCTCTGAGGATTCTAGAAATCTCGACGGAACCTTGCGGTTCATGGCTTGAATGTACCGAGCCGCCTGACGAAGACCCGACGTGGTTGTGTGTCCGTTTCGCTCCATGAGAGCCAAAACCTTCACGAACCGTTCGAAGTCCTTTCGTTTCGCGGTCTGCAGCGGGTATGCGCGGAAGAACGGAACGATCTTCTCAAGAAGATCATGCCGCGTTCGCACGCAATACCTCAACAGGTGTTCCGTATGGTTGTCGTGTCGCCGGTTTTCATAGATCTGGCCGCACTTGAAAAACAACTTGATGCGTTCCAAGCAGGTCCGACTTTTGCTTCCCTGCGTCACCACAAACTCCGGAAACAGCTGCCATCCGTGTTTCGTCGTCTGGTTGCGGATTAAGCTGACGGAGAAACATCCTTCCCCGTCGACAAATCCACAAATCCACGATTCAATTTCCAGCCTTTCCTGCTGATTGTCTGACATACTATGGTGCAAATTTACCATAGGTCAGGTGTTCCAGCATATAGCCAGATTTTTCCTTCTACGTCTTCATCGGCACAGATGAAGTTCGAAAGAGAGGCCTTTCACCTCACTAAGGCAACGATTCACCTTAGGACGATTATAGTTATCGCCGGCGTTCATCCGCGCTTCGGTCGAGGGCTTTGCCTTGCGGCTAACCCCCTTCCTTAACGTTCGGACACTGGCCAGGCATCAGCCCGTATACATCACCTTACGGTTTCGCACGGACCTGTGTTTTTGATAAACAGTCGGTTCATGTCTTTCGCTGCGGGTCGCCCCCTCCCGGGGGCAACCAGGCCTTATCCCGAAGTTACGGCCATTGTTTTGCCGAGTTCCTTAACGAGGGTTCTCTCGTACATCTTGGCACATTACGCGCCCACCCACCTGTGTCGGTTTCCGGTACGGGCCTGCTCCTCATAATCCTAGCGGCTTTTCTTGGCTCCGTGTTCCGCTCCCCTTGGCAGCCTTGCGGCCGCCTTGCGATCGCACGCCGGCTTACGGCTGACGGATTTGCCTGTCAGCCACCTGCATGCGCCCAACGCCATAGCCATAGGGCGCGGGAAGGTTCACGAAGCGTCCCCGCATCGGTGAAGAACAGGGTGCAGGAATATTAACCTGCTGTGCATCGGCTACGCCTCTCGGCCTCGCCTTAGCTCCCGACTCACCCTGGGTCGATTTGCGTTGCCCAGGAAACCTTGGGTTTACGATGGAGGGGGTTCTCACCCCTCTTTGTGCTACTTATGCCAACATTCTCCCTTCGCAACGCTCCACCAGGCCTCACGACCTGACTTCGTCGCAGATGCGAATGCTCCCCTACCGCTTCGCCAATTGAATGGCGAAACCCTCAACTTCGGCACGTCGTTTGAGCCCCGGTACATTTTCGGCGCAGAAAAGCTTGACCAGTGAGCTGTTACGCTTTCTTTAAAGGGTGGCTGCTTCTAAGCCAACCTCCTGGTTGTATAAGCCTTTCAACCACCTTTTACACTTAACGACGATTTAGGGGCCTTAGTTTGAGGTCTGGGCTGTTCCCCTCTCGACGGATGGAGCTTAGCCCCCATCGTCTGACTGCCGGGAACACGTATGGGTATTCGGAGTTTGGTTAGGGCTTCTACCTTGCGGCGAAGACCCCATTCAGTGCTCTACCCCCCACACGTTATGCGCCGGCGCTAGCCCACAAGCTATCTCGGGGAGAACCAGCTATTACCGAGTTCGATTGGAATTTCTCCGCTATCCACAGCTCGTCCCCGCGTTTTGCACAGCGCGTGAGTTCGGCCCTCCACGGGTTGTTACGCCCGCTTCAGCCTGGCCATGGATAGGTCACCCGGTTTCGGGTCGTGTACATGTCACTCTCTCATGTTGTACCCGACGCATCCGCCTTGCGGAGAATACGCGGGCACAGCATGAGAAGACGCGCCGTTAACGCTCGCTTTCACTGAGGCTTCGCCCCGTGGGGCTTAACCAAGCGACATGCAGCACACTCGTTGGCTCATTCTTCAATAGGAATGCCGTCACCCTTGCGGGCTCCGACTCCTTGTAAGCATACGGTTTCAGATACTATTTCATTCCCCTCCCGGGGTACTTTTCAGCGTTCCCTCGCGGTACTTGTCCACTATCGATCAGAACACGTATTTAGTCTTGCCACATAGTCGCGGCGGCTTCCCACAAGATTGCACGTGTCTCGTGGTACTCAAGAGCGGAAACAACGATCGAGCGGGATGATTTCGGATACGGGGCTTTCACCCTCTTTGGCGCCCTGTTCCAAGGGCCTCTCCTATCAGTCGCCTGTCTCGTCTGCACATGGAAGAATGCAGCGTCTCCGTCTTACAACCCCTCACGCGCAACGGCTTCCACCTTTCATCCGCGATCCGACAAAACTTGCGTCTTGCGTTTCACGCGGACTTCACGCGTCAGGTTTGGACTGTTCCCCGTTCGTTCGCCACTACTAAGGGAATGGGCTCATAGAGAATGAAGCACCGGCGGAACGTGTCCGCTTGGTCCTTCATTTCTATGAGCAGGTCTTTTTCTGTTCCTCTGGGTACTGAGATGTTTCACTTCCCCAGGTGCCCGACTCGTGCCTATGTATTCAGCACGAGACTGTGCGGCATTCCCCGCACAAGGTTTCCCCATTCGGAAATCTCCGGATCAACGGTTGCTTGCCACCTCCCCGGAGCTTATCGCAGGCTGCTACGTCCTTCATCGGCATGTTCTGTCGAGCCATCCACCGTATGCCCTTTGCTCTACAACCACTGTAAGATCAGATATCCGGCGCAAAAAGCCGGCCATCCAAGGGCTCCGCTTCGCGCTTACAACGCAAAGGTTCGCTCACAGTGGATTAAAAACTGTGTTGGTTCTCATTACCTTTCCAACTTGTTCTCGATTGTGAAGGGACGCGCTGGCCCTTCGGACCAGGCTTGGCGGCTTGCGGAAGCGGCCGAGTCTGTTTCGAAGGGAGAAACGAAAGGGACCGTGCATCAGCGCGGTCCCGCAGGCTCGAAAACACTCAAGCTCACGAAGGCGGCTGATGAAGAATCCCGAACGTGTTGTTTCCCATATTCTTCACGCCTTCTTCTCCATCCCTCGATCACAGCCGGCCGTTCTTGGGACAAAGAAGGAGTGAGCTTCAAAGTTGTGGCGGTATCTTAAATGAGGTCGAAAAACCTGTCAAGCATTCCTTCCCCAATCCATCCACAGGCGCCATCTGCCCGAAAAACAAGAGAAGATATACCCTATCTGGCGGACGCATGTCTCAAAGGAGGTCGCCGTGTCCAAGCCATCAAAGCCGGCCATGGAAGCCGGGTACGGCGGATGTAGGGCGCCGACAAGGCCCGAACCGGTCAAGGCCCCGTCCAAACGTCGATGGACGGAAGAGGATCGCAAGGATCAAGAAATGGATGAGGCGTTCGAGAAGGCAAAGGCGGAGATCAAAGCCAGAAAAGCGAGGGTGGAATCGGAAAGAAAAGAAATGGGACTCCCGCCGACACGTCGGCGCAATCCCAAGAATTCCTGCTGACGGACGCGGACAACTCCCCGCGTCTTTTTTATTCGCCGAAATCGTCCATCAGGCTTTGGCCCGGCGCGTATTCATGGGGATGCGCGGCGAGATCCTCGATCGTCTGCAGAAGGATCGGATACTCCGCATCCATGAAGTGGCCGCAGCCCTCCGTCTCAACGAGACGGGCTTTCAAAATGGACGCCCATTTGCGTCCGTGCTCGACGGGGACTAGTTTGTCGTCTTTGGAGTGGATCACGACGAACTCACGGGCTTTCCACATAAGAACATCCGCATCGAAGTCGACGATGAAGAGCTGCCGCAGGGCTGGATTACCCACGATCCAAGGCGACGCCGCGATGACGGCAGCACGAGGCGGGCCGTCCATTTCAGCCGCCTCGAGGAATTGCAGCATGAGCAGGCCGCCGAGCGAGTGACCGAGAATGATGTCCTGCCCGGAAAGTTTGCCGATTTGGCGACGCATGTCTTCCACGATCTCGGGCAGTTTCAGTTCCTCCCCGCTTTTCAGATTAAGGGTCGGGGTGACAACCTCGAAGCCGCGGTCGCGCAGGGCGCCCGCAAGCCAAGGATGAAAGTTCATCTCGGGGGAGGCGTTGAAGCCGTGGATCAGGATGACGCGCATACGAGGAGGCAGGAGACAGGATTCAGGAGTCAGGATGAAGAAGCCGATGGCACGAGCTTACGCGATAGATTCTATGGCGTCGAGTGAGTGTTGAAAAGGCGGCGGCGGACGTGTAAAGTTCCGTCGAGGGCGGGTGGCGGAATTGGCATACGCGCCAGCCTTAGGAGCTGGTGGGGAAACCCATGAGAGTTCGATCCTCTCCCCGCCCACCATCTGTCCGAGAGCAATCCATGTGGGTTCGAGTCCCACCCTGCCCAATGAGGAAGTGAAGGTCGTTCCGTATGGTGGATATCAAGGCAATCTTCGCCGTCGCTTCTGTCGTGGCGCTCGGCATCGGCTATTTTCCGTACTTCCGGGACATCTTTCGCAAAACGACGAAGCCTCACGCCTACACGTGGCTCATCTGGACGATCACGCAGGGAACGGCGACGGCCGCTGCTTTTTTCGGTGGCGCGAACTGGGGCGTGACAGGTTTGGCTGGCGGAACGATGCTTGTTGTTTTCGTTTTCTTTCTCTCTTTCAAGTACGGGACAAAAAACATCACGCGAAGCGACACGGGCATTCTGCTTCTTGCGTTTTCAGCCATCGTCGTTTGGCGGCTCACCAACAATCCGTTGCTCTCCGTGTTCATGGTTACGGCCATTGATGGAATGGGATATATCCCGACCATTCGAAAATCCTGGCAGGAACCGTGGTCGGAAACCCTCGTGTTCTGGTTTGTGATGGCGATCGGGAGCGTTCTCAATATTCTTTCGCTTGGAGCGATTAATTGGCTCACCGCTCCCTATCTCGCCGTGCTCGCGACGCTCAACCTTGCCGTTCTGTCCGTCTGCGCTTTCAGACGCCGATTCGTTCCGAAGCCGACGATATGAAGGGAGGCGTCGCGCGGCAATCCGATTGATCCCCGGCGCGGTGACGAAAACAATCGTGAAATGACGCGTTCGTGCGGCAACCGAAACGTTATCCACAATCGCGCATTGACAACGACGAAAAAAGATGATGCAATGAACGCGTTAACAGAATCCTCCCCCTGATGAATCAGCGGGAGGATTCTTTGTTCCGGAACGCCGTGCCTAAACAACAACGACCATCCCTATGGTTCACGACCATCGGTTGCTTCTCGCAGCCGCATGCGTCATTCCGCTGTGTCTGTTGTCCGCCGCTTTGCCCGCGCAGGCCGCCGCCACGCCTGCCGGCGGGCAGGCGCCGGCGCTCATCATCTCCGAAGTCGGCTGGGCGGGATCTTCCGCCAACCAGGCGGACGAATGGTTCGAGCTCACGAATCTTTCCGACGATCCAGTCCCGCTGGCGGGATGGACGATCGACGGCGCGCTTTCCGGCGGCAAGACGCTCACGCTGCCGAATGCATCGCTCGCGCCGCACGCGGCCTATCTCATCGCCAACTTCGCTCTCGGCGACGCCGAATCGACGCTGGCGCGCGCACCCGATCTCGTCACAAGCGCCGTGTCGCTCTCAAACAGCAATCTCGGTCTCGCGCTGAAACGGCCGGACGGCTCCGTCGCGGATGAAGCCGGCAACGGAAAGTCCCCCTTGGCCGGTCATGTCCCGAATCCAGGCGCCGCCTCGATGGTGCGCGTCTCGCCCGTCGCCGGCGGGACGACGAAAGCCGCGTGGACGGATGCGACGCAGCAGGAAGGATTCGCGAGCGGCGCGCCGGATCTCGGCACGCCGGGATTCGTCGAAGGCTGGGTTGGGCCGGCAACCATCCCCGCCGCCGCGCCGGAGGCGGATGCGGCGGCAAAGGCAAACGCCGATCCATCCGCGCCGACGGACGCATCCGCGGCGACAATCGCTTCGACAGGCACGGGAAGTTCAAAAGCGCCGGATGCGACGAACGAGCCGCAAGCCGATGACGGCGTCTCGACGACGGATCAGACGGACGCGAACGTCACGATGACGGAGGACACAACGTCGACGGACGCGGCGAACGGCCTGCCGGGCGACGACGGCGCTGCGGCGGCGGATGCGGCGGCACAGGTGGAGGCGGCGAGTCTTTCGTCCGTCGCGGACGGCGCGAATGACGCCGCGGCGGCGGCGGGCGATTCGAACGCGTCCGAGAACGCGCCGACGGCAGCCGCGGACGCAACGAGCGATGCGGCCGCGGCGCAAACATCCGCGCAGGCAGCGGACGCCGGACAAAAGGCCGCGGCGCAAACAGCCGTCCCCATCGTCTACCCGCCCGGCACGCTTGCCATCAACGAATTCGCGTCCGATCCTGGGGCGGGCGCGAATGAATGGGTGGAAATCGCCAATCCGTTCAATACGGTGATCCCATTGAACGGCTGGAGGCTGCAGAACGCGCGCGGTCTCATGGTCGATCTGCCCGATCAGCTGATCGGCTTCGGACAATTTGCCGTCGCACAAATCAAACCCGGTTTCCTACCGAACGCTTCCGGAAAAATTCTTCTGGAGGATCCTTCCGGCGCGACTATCGACTGGATCGCCTACGGCTCGGGCAGCGTTCCGTCGCCGAAACACGGCGAATCGGCCGCTTTGAGCGCGGACGGAGCCTGGGCCGTTACGACGACGCCAACGCCGGGAGAAGCCAATGCGATAACGCCGCGCGCGAAGACGGCCAAGACGTCAACGCCTGATTTTGCGGCGGAAACGGCCGCACCGTCCCCGACCGCCGCTTCGTCGGAATCTCCGTCCGCCGCTCCCGTTCAGATGGCCGGTCGAATCGCCTTGTCCGAACTGTATCCCAATGCCGCAGGCGACGACCTGCAAGAGGAATTCATCGAAGTGAAGAACGACGGGGACAAGCCCGCGGACGTAAAGGGCTGGACGCTGCGCGACCAGCATGGGATTTCGTTCACGCAGCCGACAAGCCTAACGCTCGCCGCCGGTGAAACGGTTGCCTTGCCGCGCCCTGTCACGCATCTCGTGCTCGGCAATGAGCACGGTGCCGTGACACTGGTCGATCCGACCGGATTGGTCGCCGACTACACGACATACGGAAAAGCACCCCGAGGACAAGCGTACGCGAAGGTGGGCGGCGTGTGGGTTTGGACGGAGCCGACGCCGGATGAGCCCAACGTTCCTCCTCTGTCGCCTGCTCCGGCGCCCACGAAATCGGTAACGAAGAAAACTCAAAAAACGCCTTCGTCCAGGACGGTCTCCGCCGCACCGACGCGGAAGCCCGTCCATGTCCAGGGGATTGTCACGAGCCGCAGTGGATCGCGCGTGCGCGTGGAGACGGCGAGCGGCGCCCGCACCATCGTGCTGCCCGGCGGCACGGACACAGGCGTGCTTGGCATACGCTCGGGCCGCGCGATCGACGCGATCGGCACGCTCATGGCCAAAAGCGGTTCAACCGTCTTGACGGTCGCTTCGACAGCCGATGTGCGCACGGAAGATCCGGTCCTGCCTGGAGCGCCGCCGACCGGAGCGTCTTCCGATTCTTCCGCGCAACGGGGACTTCGCGCGCGGCTCGGCCGTTTTCTCTCGGAGACGGGAAGGGTCCTGCGCACCTTCTTCGGCCACTCCTAACGATATGCTCATTACGCTCTCCGCTCAACGCATGCGCGAAGAAATCGAGCGCAAGGCGTACGCCTACGGCGTCTCGCCCGTCGTCGCCTTCCTGCTCGGCGAGCACGCCGTCTCCGTGCTGCGCGAAGCCCGCGCCGAACAACTGACCGAAGCCAAACGAACCCATCTTCCCGCACACGCATAATTTTCTTCCACTCTATGGAACAAACGACCACGAAAGGATGGCATATCGAATTGGGCGCCGCGATCAACGGCTTAGCCGAAGAGCTTGGTCTGGATGATCTCTCCACGCAGCGCCTCCGCGACTTCGTCTTTGCGACGGCCAAGGAACAGTTCCGCGCCGGCAACCGATCCGGCATACGCTGGGCGCGTACGACGCCGCCGCAACAACAACGCGCGGCCGCAGCCTGATACGCGCGCCGCCGCTCCCTGCTCGCGGCGGGGAGCGGTGTGCTATGATGATTCCGCTTGCACCAAACCCCAGACGTCGAGCTCGTCGCCGTTCGTTCGAAATGCGGCCGCTCGGAAGACCGCGCCAAGAAATGAGAAACACACTGAACATCAAAAATCCCCCTCAAAACCGAGGGGGATTTTTGGAGCGGAAAACGGGGATCGAAACAGGTCAGTCGATAGTCGAAAAAGAGCAGAAAATGGGTAATTTCGGAAAGGTTTTGACGAATTCGGACATTCTCATAGCTCCGCACAAATTCGCGTAGAACGACCTATTCCAGAACCTCATGGGCAACCGGTGGGCAACACGACCGGGGTGAGGTGGTGGAATGGCATCAGAAAAAGACATATCTGCGAAATATCCGTGCTTCTCTCATCTCGACATAACGCCATAAGATATCCACTTCTCAGAAAATCCGTTCGGATCTATAGTGTTCTTGCTCGACAATTTCTCTTCCGTTGCTAGCCGGAAGAAGCGACAATGTTCACCCATTCCCCACATAGGTGAACCATCGAAAGGGGCTGCCCCGCCAACCGTAAGGTTGTCGGGAGCTAGCACTCTGCTGACGGCCTGTGTAGGCACAGAACGTAGGCGGGGCGGTCGCTTTCGGTGGTTTTCGTTACAAGTCTCAGGCGTCCCCGTTCTACGGCTTCCGGGCAGACGTCTAAGACCCGGTAGCGTTTACGCCTATGGCTCACGTCGTAGGTGGCAAATGCCCGTTCTGCGACTCCTCTACGGAGGAAGAGCAAGATGAGCATGAAAAGACACCCTCGGTAAAGGGTGTCGCCACCGAATGAGCTCCCAAGCTCGCGGAAACCGGCCTTTCAGCCGGTTTTCGTTTTATCATTCGGGACTGCTTCTTATCTCGACCCTATCTTGCTTGTCAATAATATCATGTGTAGGTTTCTTTCGAGAATGCGTTTTACCCCCATGTCAAAACATCGACCGAAATGGGTGGTGTTATTTCTTAGACAGTTTGTTTATCAACATCAGCGACGTCCATATTCTTCTCCTTCAGAATCCTATCCCGAAGATAGATGGCTACGACGGTAAAAAACTCTTCAAGTTTCGCCCCTTCCTTGAAGAGGAAATCTTTAACGCCTGTTAAATCTTTTGACTCCAAAATCTTGACAGAAGTCCGCGCGAACTCTTGAACGTCGTAAGCTGTCTTGGGCGAGTGAGTTTCAACGTCCGCACGTAGGGAGCTGAAATTGTCATCCACCAATTTTTTCCCACCGCTCTCTTCAAGAAAACGTTGTCCGCGGTCGGTGAGCGATACGGGGCTTTTTGTCTGCGTGAGCGGGCCTTGTTTATCTATAATGGCCTCGCACTTGATTGCCTTATCCCGAGCTTCCTGTAACCCTTTCTTCACTTCCTCCATTGCCTTCTCCAAGTTTTTAATTTTCTCCTTCTGAACAGCATCGGTTGCCAAGAACGTGATAATACCACCAACAATGGAGACGCCTAGGGGAATCAACCAATAGGCATTGGCGATCCAAAAACTGACTTGTGGAACGGTTGCGTCAGGCATAGATAGGCGGGTTTGCTTCGCATGGATTATACTGTCCCCATGCCCAAAAACACAACAACGAAATCGGCTTCCTCCCAGTCCTCAAACAGGCAATAAAGCACCGAGAGGGGCCGCAAAACGCGCCTTGTCGTTGTGCCGGTTGTTCCGGTGCCAAACAAACCCGTCCACGTACGACTGGAGGTGCTTCTTCGAAATGACCTTGTGCGTTCCCGTGATGG
Organism: bacterium; assembly: GCA_021789915.1. GTDB lineage: Bacteria > Patescibacteriota > Patescibacteriia > UBA9934 > GWF2-40-263 > JAJYIV01. The sequence continues at coordinate 23,584 of JAJYIV010000009.1, forward strand.
AATGCTTGACGTGGCCTCAAAATCCCTCGATCGTATTCATACAGGCCCCGCCGCGAATATGTTCGCGGCGTTTGTGATTGAACGCAACGGAGTAAAATGTAATCCTATGGACAAAAGGCCGAGTTCGAGCGTTTTCTGAAAGAAACCAGCACCAAATAAAATCCTATGCCCTCCCTGCAGTTCAAAGGAAAATCCGCCGTCTGGAACCACCATCTCTCCGTGCCGTATCACACGCTCGAAGAGAAAACGAAACAATCCCTCAAGGGGAAGCATCAAGACGAAAACTTGATCATCCAAGGCGACAACCTGCTCGCCCTCAAAGCGCTGCTGCCGCAATACCAAGGCAAGGTGAAGTGTATCTACATCGATCCGCCATACAACACCGGCAACGAAAACTGGGTGTACAGCGATAACGTGAGTAGTCCAACCATTAAAGATTGGATCGGAAAAGCTGTTGGGAAAGAAGACCTTACGCGGCATGACAAATGGCTTGCGATGATGGCACCGCGACTAAAGATGCTGCGGGAGCTTTTAGCCGAAGACGGGGTCATTTTCATCAGTATCGATGACAACGAACAACCCCATCTGAAATGTTTGGTGGATGAGATTTTTGGCGAAGAAAACTTCTTGGCAAATCTTGTTTGGGAAAACAAAGAAGGTGGAGGCAGTTCGGACAGCACCCATTTCAAAATCAAGCACGAATACGTTTTATGTTTTGCAAAGCATAAAGACGCCGCCACGATAAATGGCGTCGACGTCGAGGATGAGGATAGGTACACCTTGGCAGATAAATGGGAAAAAAACCGAGGAAAATATCAGCTCGTGAAACTTAATAGTGCGAGCATCCAATATTCCGCATCCCTTGATTACTCCATCAAGGCTCCGGATGGTTCAGATATTTATCCGAGTTACAACGACAAAAAAGCTTGCTGGCGTTGGTCAAAAAAGAAGTTGGAATGGGGACTTGCAAACGACTTTATTGCCATAAAAAAAGATAGGGATCAAAAATGGGCTGTTTATACTAAGCAGTATTTTAAAGTAGATAATGAAGGGAAAGTTATTCAGAGAACCAACAGGCCGATGGGTGTCATAAATAAGTTTTCCAGCACAACTGCAACAAAAGAGCTTGAAAGTTTATTTGGTGGAAGAATGTTCGAGTATTCAAAACCGTATCAATTAATCGAATATCTCCTGAAACTTTCGTCGGAAAAAGATTCCATTGTTCTCGATTCCTTCGCTGGTTCCGGCACTACAGCTCATGCGGTTCTCGACCTCAACAAGGAAGATGGTGGTAATCGCAAGTTCATCCTTGTTGAAATGGAAGACTACGCCGACAAGATCACAGCCGAGCGCGTGCGCTTGGCTTCAAAGAAGTTCGAGTACGACGCCGGCTTCACCTACTACGATCTCGGCCCGGCGATAGACGCGGAGACGCTGCTGGCAGGCACCCTCCCCTCGTACAAAGAGTTCGCCAAGTACGTTTATTACCTCGCCACCGGCAAGAACCATCCCGACGAAAAGAAGATCAACGAAACCTCGTCGTTCGTGGGCAAGAGCGATGCGGGCTCGGTTTACCTCGTGTACCAAAAGGACATGGATGCGTTGAAGAAGCTCGCCATCACTCTCGAGTGGGCGCAGAAGGCGCACGCGAAAGACAGTGGCAAGAAAATCGTGTACGCCCCGGCGTGCTATCTCGACGACGAGGCGCTCGAGCAATACAACATCCGGTTCGTGAGCATCCCGTATAACCTCTTCGAGAGGAACGCCTAACTATGCTCAAGGACTATCAACAAAGGGTCGTGAGGGACATGGAGACGTTCCTTGCCCACCTCGACGGGGCGCGACAGAAGTTCGAGAGCATCCCGAAGGACTTGAGATCAAACTTTGGAAACTACGTGAGCATCGCGCTCAACGGCCCGTACGAGCATTTCTCCGACCGTACCAAAACCGGCGCAGGCAAGGCGTATCCCCGCGTGTGCATCAAAATGCCGACGGGCGGCGGGAAGACCTTGATCGCCATTGAGACGATCCGTGCGTATCAAAACCTGTTCGCCAAGCGCAAGACGGGCCTTGTGGTTTGGATTACGCACCGCGATCAAATCTACCGCCAGACCATCGAGAACCTCCAAAACAAAAGCCATCCGTACCGCCAGCTCCTCGACCAGTCCAGCGGAAACCGCACGCTCATCATCGAGAAGGGACAGGTGTTGCGACGGCAGGACGTCGAGGAGAACCTCGTCGTGCTTATGCTGATGATCCAGTCGGCGACGCGCGGCGACGCAAACAAAATGTTCGAGGATAGCGGCGGGTACACGGACTTCTTCCCCTCGGAGAACCGCTACGACCTGCACAAGGAACTCATAAAACTCATTCCGAATCTCGACCATACAGGCGACACCTTTTTTGACTTTGACCAGGTGCAGGTGAAGACGAGCTTGGGCAATATCATCCGCACGCTCGAGCCGCTTATCATCGTCGACGAGTTCCACACCATGTTTACGGACACGGCCCGGGCCACTCTCGACGGCCTCAACCCTTCCGTGATCGTCGGGCTTTCCGCTACGCCCAAACAGGGCATGAACATCGTCTCGTCGGTGAACGGCAAAGACCTCAAGGCCGAGGACATGATCAAGCTCGACATGCACCTCGTGCCGCCGTCGCACAGCGGCGACTGGCACACCATGCTCGGTGCAATCAAGGCCAAGCGCGAGGCGCTCGAAAAGCAGGCGAAAAAACTTGAGCAGAACAAAGGCGTGTACATCCGCCCCATCGCGCTCATCCAAGTCGAGCGTACGGGGAAGGATCAACGCGGGCAGGGCTTCGTTCATAGCGAGGACGTGCGCGAGTTTCTGATTGACGCCGGAGTGCCGAAGCACGAGATCGCCGTAAAATCGAGCTCCATAGACGAGATCAAGGCCCAAAAGCTCCTCTCAAAGGAAAGTGAGTTGCGTTACATCATCACCAAGGAAGCCCTTAAAGAGGGCTGGGATTGTTCTTTCGCCTATATCTTGGGAGTTATCCCAAACGCCCGCGCGAACGGCTCCATGACCCAGCTCGTCGGCCGTATCCTTCGCCAGCCGTACGCCAAGAAGACCGGCATCAAGGAACTGGACGAAAGCTACGTGTATTTTGCCACCGGCCAAACTCAAGACGTGCTGTCGAACGTCAAAAAAGGGTTTGACGACGAGGGGCTCGGCGACGTAACCACCGGCATCGAGGTACGCGACCACAGCGGCAACGCGCTCAATGAGCCGAAAGTCGTACCGATCAAAAAAGACATTCGGAAGCGCTACCCCCATTCACTCTTTCTCCCCGTCTGGCTCATCAAGGAAGGTGCGAGAAAGTACCGCCGGTTTTCCTATGAGATCGACCTCAAGCCGAGCATCTCATGGCAAGTCGGCAAGAAACTCGACGAGTGGGTCGCCAGCATTATCCCGTCCGTGGGCAAGCAGCAGGAGACGGCGGTGGAAGTCATTATCGGCCTCGAAGGGCAGACCGGGCAGCAGCGCGTGGAAAACGCCGCCTCCATTCGGTTTGACGCCCTTTACCTCACGCGGCGTTTTGCCGAGATCGTCGACAATGCCTTCATCGCTCGAGAGATCGGGGAGAAGGTCGCCAGTCTGTTCAGCAAGAAACTTGAGCCGGAAGTCTTGGATCAAGACGCCGGTTACATCGCCCGTGAAATTGAGAAGAAATTGGTCGAGTACAAACGAGCGCAGGAGCAAGCGCTCTTCGAGAAGCTCATCACCGACGGCGCGCTGGAGTTCGTCGTTTCGGACGATGAAGACACCGGCTTTGAAATGCCCGCGCAGGACATTGTGGCGAACGACCTGCTGTCTTCTTATCAGCACAACCTGTACGAAGACGTGGAGCACCGATCGTTCAATACGCTCGAACAGGAAGTCGCGGAGATCGTGGATCGAAGCCCGAACGTCATTTGGTGGGCTCGCAACAAGACTACGAAGGGCTGGTATGCCGTGCAGGGCTGGCAGCGCAATAAAATCCGTCCAGACTTCGTAATCGCCCGCAAGAACGATGCGGACGAGCTTGAGTTGGTCTACGTAGTGGAAAGCAAGGGCGCACAGTTGGCTGGCAACGAGGACACGCAATACAAAGAGGCCGTGTTCAACCGCATGAACAAGATGAAAGGCAAGGTGTTGCCGCGTTTCAAAACAACAACAGTCAAAATGAACGACCGTTTCGACTTCGAGCTTCTCCCTCAAGGCGAAGAGGAACGGATGCTTAGAATTAAGCTCGAGACTTAAGAAACAGTGAAGATTCAAGCTGACAACTTCTCAAACGCCTCGCGGATGACTCGCGCCATCAGTAAGCGGCGCTGTTCCAAGAACTTTTCGTATTCGAGGTTCTCCCATCCGTCGGGCAGGGCATGCAAGTGATAAAGCGATCCCAATTCCGCGTCGTTGTAACGCGCCCGCAAGGGCGGGAAATACTTGGACGGCGGGTCGTCGGAAATGTCGATGTTGTCCGGCCATTCAACCAGTGCGAAATTGGCGATCTGGTTGATTTTTTTGTTGTCCGTAATGCCGGAGCGCTGGAGATAGGCCTTCGGAAAGATGTGGTGCCGCTCAAGGGCACTTTTCTTCGCATGGATGTCGGCTTTGAATAGGTCGGATACTTTGAGCTTGGAAAACAGCACGTCGGCATTCAGAATGTTCAGGGCGGCGTAATAAGCGAACAGCGCCGGACTTTTGGGCGACGAGGTGGCGAGCTCGTTGGGAAGGGTGATCGACCAGTAGTCGCTGGTCAAGCTATCGCTAATGATCCGGTTCAACTGCGACAGGTATTCTTTTCCGCTCTTCGCCCCGGCGAACAGCCCGAGGTCTTGCTCCACCTTCGTTTCAAAGGAACCCGTATAGCGGCTCGTGAGGGCCGTCATGAAAAACCACCGAGCGATGGCGACGCGCAGCGCCCCATGCTCGACCGCGAAGTCCTGCCGTCCGATCAAGTACAAAACGTAAGAATACAAGACCGTGTTCTGCGACGAGATCATGTCGGCATGCAGGAAACCGGCGTAGAGCAGCGCCTTCAGGAACTCATGCCAATTCTGCAGATCGAGCATGTGGCTTTGCGCCTGCTTCAAGATGGCAAACTGCCGGTCGCGCCGCTCGACGCTGAACTCGCCCGTATCCAAATCTTTGCCACGCAGGATGTTGTAGACGTGCTGGAGACGGCCGCGATGGAATCCAAGACCGATGCTGACGCGCATGAGCTGGTCCGGGAAGGGCTGCAAGTGATAATTGAAGGCGGACGCCTCCCCGCCACCCGGCTCGCGGGCTTGGCGGCAGAAGGCCTCCAAATCGGCCCTGCCCTCATCCCAAAACACCGACATGAGCGTCAAGATGAAGTCGGCTTGGCTGAGCGACTTTCCCGCACTGTTGATCCGAACGAATACGTCCGCGACACTCTCCTCGTTGATGTCGGGCGAGAGCTCAAGCGCGGTGAACGGATAGCTCTCCAGCTGCTTCAAGCGATTGATGGATTCCTGAATCTTGCGCTCCTCGTCTTGGCCGACTTCCCGGCCATCGCGCAAGCGATGGAGGAAATCGTTCACGAATTGGAAAAGGTTCGTGTCTTGGTGCCAGAGAACCGAAATGTTGTGGATGTATTCCGGACTCCGCCGAATGGCGGCGTCAGCGACTTCAAACAATTGCTCGGACGGCTTGAAGGCGATCTCTATCGATTCGGTTTTGTAGTTCTCGCGGAGGACGGGAATGCCCTTGATGACGGCATACAGAGAAGTGAGGCGCTGTTGGCCGTCGACGATGAGCAGGTCGGGGTGTTTTTGCTTTTCGCCTGCGCCTATCCGCTTGTCGTCACCCTGCATTTTGTTCGACCAAAACAACAAGTGGCCGACCGGGTAGCCACGGTACATCGAATCGAAAAGATCGCGCACTTTCGTGTCCTCCCACACGAACGGACGCTGAATCTCCGGCAGCCCGATGATGCCCATGTGAACGTTTTGGATCAGCGTGTTCAGGTTGTAGCTGACTTCCTTGAAAAGCGTGGCCATATTCATTTTCATTTTTGGGTCTAAAATCAAAAGGACACCCCTGAGGTGTCTAGGCCCAAACAACAGACATGGAGTCGTGCTGCTTGTTTTATCAGGAGTGCCCGTTATGGCGCACCACAACTCCCGATAAGCCAAAAAGGCCTTCAATGGCTGTTATTCGAACCTAGACAGGAAAAGTATAGTGTAAGACGATTCCGGACGCTAGCTGCGCCAGTGAGCGATGGCGATAATTATTCAATGAATATGACAACGGTATTCAACTACAAGAGGGCAGTGCCAAAAGATGCGATATTGCTGATAACGGTTAAACCTCCCGACGGCAAAGTGGCAGAGAAGGTCTTTACCATAGTTCTGACTGAAAAAGTATTGCATTTAGAGACGTTGTACCCACAAAAAAGGTTGTACCCTATAAAAACTGAGGACGGGACCGGGAGCTATGGACGAATCACTATGGATCAGCCCGTAAATTTCCATGAGAGCGATTGCCTATCTGTTTTCAAACCGAAACTACCTCAGGGATTGCAGGCCCGTGTTGATTCAGGGGAGGTTGAGGTGCGTATTTACTTGGACTCATCACTTCAAACCGAACTAGCACCGGATGTTCTGAATCGAATAAAAAAGCTTGGAGCAAAGAGGTGACGGCTTGCCAAGAAAAAGGTCTTGGTCTACAATGTATTCACAACCGAATTCGAAGTGATCATAGCCGCTTATAAACGGCCGTGCCCACCTCGCAAAGGATAGTCCGAAATCGGAAACGATTTTTGCCTACCCTTTCGAGGTGGGCATTTTCTTTATCATCAAATGCTTATGCGAATTCCAACCGACGACGACTTCTTTAGAACTAGTGATTTCCCGCTCATTGTCACCGCTTCCCTGTCCTTTCCCATCGAATCCGTGGATCAAACAAACCCTCGCCGCACGGTCTTTCTGTTCCGCCATTGTGAGGAACTGGACGATCTCGTCGCTGCCTACCACCGGCGAGAACTACGTATAGAACCGCAGGATTTCTTTCTGCAATCAAAGGCAATCAAGGCACGAATTTACGCGGAGTGATAATCGAACGAAATGCGTATGATCCCAACTCGACGGATGCTACATTCAAAGATTTGGCATAGCGACCAATTCGCCATGCTAAAGCCACTAGAGGGGCTGCTTTATATCGGAATGATCACTCTCGGGGATGATGAGGGGCGCTTGCGAGGTGATGGGCGTTTTCTCAAGAGTCAGCTATTCCCATACTCAAAGATTGGTGTCCGGCAGGTGGAAACGATGCGTAACAGAATCGCTGAGATTGGTTTGATCGTGGTTTATCCATCCCAAAACGGAACTTGCATTTGGCATCCAAATTGGACCAAGTATCAAATCTTGCGACATGACAGGGCTAAACCAAGCGAATTTCCACCGCCACCGGTTGCCAACTCGCCGCCAAGTGGCAACCAAACGTCAACGCAAACTCAAGATAAGGAAAGTCAAACAGAAGAGAGCGGAAGAGATTCAAATAAAACCGAAGGCGAGTCATTTCGAAAAGGGGTCCTTGGATGCATGTCTGAAAAAACGAGAGCTATCTTCGATAGACAGCGAGTCGACCGGTCGGATGTATGAATCATTTCGATTCGCAAATGAAGATCGGACGCCCGACCGTGATGACATCCATCGTCATCCAGAAACTTCGAACGGCCTACACGCTCGGATGCAGTGACAGAGAAGCGTGCTTCTTCGCGGAAATCGGCCGCCAGACCATGTACCGATTCGAGAAGAGGAATCCCGACTTTCGAGACCAAAAAGAGGGCTGGCGGATGGCACTGATTCTGAAGGCGCGGACGGTCATCATTCGCGCCATCGAAAATGGGAATCTTGAGCTGTCCTGGTGGTACCTCTCGAAAAAATGCCCTCAGGAATTCGGCCAAAGCTCGACTTCCAAACGGGTTAGACCATAATGGGTAACGTAGCCCAAACGCAGCGGAAAACCACTGCGTTCCCGGTACGTTGCTCATTCACAACCTAATATGAACAAGCAGGCACCCGGGTCGACGGGCGCAAAAACTCCCGAGTTCTACACGGTCCCCGAGCTGGCGGATTTCCTTCGCGTATCGCCAGCCACGATTTACCGCTACGTGGAACAGCGGCTCATCAGTTTCGTGAGCTTGCCGCGCGGCTTGCGCTTCCGCAAAGCCGACGTGGAAGAGTTTTTGACCCGTCAGCGAGTGCCCAGCTTGCATGAGAATGTGATATGAGCGCACGAAAGCTAAGAAACAGCTGGTGGGTGGACTTCCGCTTCGGACGGGAGCGGCACCGCGTCCGCAGCCCGGACAACAGCAAACGGGGCGCAGAGGCCTATGAGGCCCTCCTGCGCCAACGTCTCGCGCGCGGAGAAGCCCTGAACCGGCCGCCGGAAACGACCTTCGAAGCATTCTCAGAGCGCTGGATGAAGACCTACGTCCAGACCAACAACAAGCCGTCCGAGCAAAAGAGCAAGGCCTATATCCTGCGCCGACACCTGCTCCCTTGGTTCGGCGGGTTGCCGCTTAGCCAGATCACTTCGGCCAAGATCGAGCAATTCAAAACGGCCACCCTGTCGGACGGCCTGTCTCCCAAGTCGGTAAACAATTTCCTCATCGTCCTGATGAAATGCTTGAGGACGGCGGTCGACTGGGAGATGCTCGACAAATGCCCGAAGGTAAAGAACCTGAAGGCGATCTCGCAGCGGCTGGAGTTTCTGGCAATCGACGAGAGCCGCACCTTGCTGGAAGCAAGTGCGGGGACGTCGTGGCACGACATGATCTTGCTGGCCCTGCGGACGGGCATGCGCCTCGGGGAGATCTTCGGCCTTCGGTGGGAAGACGTCGACTTCTCCCGCAGGATGATCACGGTGCAGCATTCCGTCGTCCAAGGCATCGAAGGAAGCCCCAAGAACCATCAGCGTCGGCATATTCCGATGACGGACGAGGTGTGCCGCACCCTTTTCGAGGAACGCCGCGGCGAAGGGCTGGTATTCCGCCGCCAAGACGGCCGCCCGCGGGCGTACCACACGGCCTACAAGGGCCTCCACCGCGCCTGCGACCGCGCCGGGCTCCGCCGCATCAGCTGGCACGTCCTCCGCCACACGTTCGCGTCCCAACTCGCCACCAAGGGCGTTCCGCTCACGGCGATCAAGGAGCTGCTCGGCCATTCCACCATCAACATGACGATGCGTTATGCGCATCTCGCTCCATCGACTTTGAAGGACGCCGTGGCGGTGCTGGAACATTCCGAAATTAACGGGACGGCAAATTATGGGCAACCGGTGGGCAACGCGGCCCTCCCCGTGATCGGCGTATGACTTCCTTGCTAGAGAAAAAGTCGCGGATTCCGCCGCAAAACAAACAAAAACACCCAACGGGGGTCGGGAGTTTTTGGAGCGGAAAACGGGGATCGAACCCGCGACCTTCTCCTTGGCAAGGAGACGCTCTACCACTGAGCTATTTCCGCGAGGAGATTTGCGTGGGCGCAGCATAGCATCCGACGGCGAGGCTGGCAAGAGCCGTTCCCGTCTTTTTGCTATACTGTCGGCATGAAACGGCGCGTGGACAACCAGCGCATCGCCGATGCCCTCGCGGAGATGGGGTTGTATTTGGACGCCCAGGACGTCGCGTTCAAACCGCGGGCGTATGCGACGGCCGCACAGACCATCCGGACGCTCGACCGCGACGCGATCGGCCTTGTGCGCACCTGCGGCGTCACGTGTCTCGACGATTTGCCCGGCATCGGCGCGCACATCGCCGCCAAGATCGTGGAGATGACCCGGACCGGACGCATCAAGGAGCACGCGGCCTTCAAGAAGAAATTTCCGTTCGACATGCTTGGCATCGCGTCGATTCCCGGCGTCGGCCCGAAGACGGCGCTTCTCTTGTGGCGTCGGCTCAAGGCGAAAAGCGTCAAGGACGTCGCGCGTCTGGCGCGCACGGGAAAGATCGCCGCCCTGCGCGGCTTCGGCGAGAAGCGCTCCGCCCACCTGCTCGAAGGTCTCGCCGCGCGCGAAAAGCGCGCGGGACGCGCCTTGCTGCACGACGCATGGCCGTTCGCGCAGCACGTCGTCGAAGCCCTGCGCGCCGTCCCTGCCGTCGCGCAGGCCGAGATCGCCGGCTCGCTGCGCCGCCGCAAGGAGACCGTCGGCGACCTCGACTTCGTCGCCGCATCGCGCCATCCGTCCGAGGCCGCGCACGCCTTCACCAAGCTGCCCGGCGTCGTGTCCGTCGTCGAGGAAGGTCCGGGGATGGCGCGCGTGCGCTTCACCAACGGGCTGGGGGGCGATCTGCGCCTCGTCGAGCCGAAGGACTGGGCGGCCGGGCTGCATCATTTCACCGGCTCCAAGGAACACAACGTGCAGCTGCGCACGCTGGCGGAGAAGAAAGGATGGAAAATCTCGGAGTACGGCCTTTTCCGGCACGGCCGCCGCGTGCCCGTCAAGACGGAACGCGACGTCTACCGCGCCTTCGGCATGGACGAGATCCCGCCGGAGCTGCGCCAAGGGCGGGATGAACTGGAAGCGGCCGCGGCGCATCGGCTGCCGAAGCTCGTGGGCTACGACGACATTCGCGGCGACCTGCAGGTGCAAACGGATTGGACCGACGGGCGCGCATCGCTCGAGGAGATGGCGCGCGCGGCCAAGGCGCGCGGCCTTTCCTACATCGCGATCACCGACCACACGCATTCCCTGTCCGTCACGCACGGATTGGACGCGCGGCGGCTGGCGGAGCAAGGCACGGCGATCGACGCGCTCAACGCATCCCTGCGCGGCTTCCGCGTGCTGAAGTCGACGGAATGCGACGTCTTGAAGGACGGTTCGCTGGACCTGCCGGACGACGCGCTCGCCGCGCTGGACCTCGTGTGCATTTCCGTGCATACGAACCGCTCCATGGACCAAGACGCCATGACGGAGCGCGTGATCCGCGCCATGCGGCACCCGCTCGTGAACGTGCTGTTCCATCCGACGGGGCGCATCGTCAACCGCCGCGAGCCGTACAAACTGGATTTCCCGCGCATCCTGCGCGCGGCCAAAGAGTACGGCGTGGCGCTCGAAGTGAACGCCTCTGACCGGCTCGATTTGAGCAGCGACCACGTGCGCGAGGCCGTCCGCGCCGGCGCGAAACTGGTGGTCGACTCGGACGCGCACGCACCTGAGGATCTTGCGAACCTCCCGTACGGCATCGCGCAGGCGCGCCGCGGCTGGGCGGCGGCGGGCGACGTGCTGAACACGAAGCCCGTCGGCGCGTTCCTGAAGGCGCTTAAGGGATTGAAAAAACGCCGGGCATGACGTAGCCTCGGCGCGCGGGCGAGTGGCGCAACTGGTCAGACGCGGGGGACTTAAAATCCCCTGGCCGAAAGGCCTTGTGGGTTCGATCCCCACCTCGCCCACCAAAAACCGCTCCGCCTGCGTGCAGGAGGAGCGGTTTTCTTGCCGTCCCGGCTCAAACGGCATCCGAAATGCCAAGAAAGCTCTCTGGCAACAGGTCTATTTTTTCGTCGGCTGGCCGGAGGGAACGCCGATCTTTTGGCCGGCGTCGGTGCCAAGCGGCGCCGCAGCCGCCGACGCGTCCGTCCCGTTCTTCATGCGCTGCAGCCGCGCCGTCACCATGTCGTTGTTCGGGTTCAGCTTGGCGATTTCCTCCATCTGCGCGATCGCCTTGTCCATCTGTCCTTCCTGCTCATACACGGTCGCGAGGAACCAGCGCGCGTTGCTGTAGGACGGCAGGAGCTGCACGGCGTACTCGAGCGCCGCCTGCGCGCGAGCAAGATCGCCGGTCCCCTCGCGCTGGAGATAGAGCAATCCGAGTTGGAACGCCACGCCGACATCCTGCTGATTGTACTTTTCCACCTGCTCCATCTTGGAAATGGCCTGGTCCAGCTTCCCCTCCGCGTGGTACAGCAAAGCCAATTGATAGTGCGCGGGCGAATAGTCGCTCTTCAGCGCAACGGCTTGGTTGAATTCCGCTTCCGCCGAGGCCTGGGCCTGATCCACTTTGTCCTGCGCCGCCTTCTTTGCGGCGGCGTCCGAAGCATTGGTCAACGGACGGTTGAAATCGGCGATGGCCAGATACGCTTGGCCGAGGTCCGTCAGGAATTCCGGATTTTGCGGTTCCAAACGGATGGCCTGCTGGAAGGAAGAGACCGCCAGGTCGCCGGCGCTGCCGCCGACCACGGGCACCAAGGCGGCATACACGCTTCCCCGTTCGGACCAGTTCAGGGCATTGTCCGGCGACAGATCCGTCGCTCGGACGGCCGCGTTCACCGCGGCGCCCGTCAAGTCCTGGATGCGCTGCCGGTCTTCCGGTTTCATCTGCTGCGGATCCTTGATCTGGTTGATTTGGTCGCTGACCTTGAGGAGAAGCGCCTGGGCCAGGTTGCGGTAATAGACGTCGTCGAATCGATTCACCGTCGCGGCCTCGTCCAGGAGATTCACGACCTGGTCCAGCGGCGCCTTGGCCTTATCCAGGTTCACGGCGCGCGTAAAGGCGATTTCCGCCACGTACCGCTGGCCCGTCATGAAAATCAACGTCACGGCCCCGACGGAAATCAGCACGAACGCGAAAGAAAGGCCCAGCCCGACGCGCGGCGATTGGCCGAAGGACCTCGGGCGCGGATCTTGTGTGCAGGCGGCGGCGAGGAGGCCGGAAAGGGCGAAAAATAGGGCCAGGATGGCGATGTCCGCGCTGTACAGGCAGAGCCCCACGAAAAGGGCGAACCAAGCGCTGAAGGCGATGAAAACAGACGGCCACTGGTCGTCCTTCGCCCGAAGGATGCGGCCGACGGACCAGACGATCAGCAGGATGACCAGCACGGCCCAACCGGCCGATCCGAAATATCCCATGGTGTCCGGCACAAGCAGGAACCAGGACGCGGGGCGGTCGAATCGGACATTCCAGAACGAAGTCGCGTTGACGTCGGAGGGCTTGAAGCGGCCGTAGTCGAAGGAGAACGTGCCCGGACCCGTTCCCCACCATGGAGCCGCCGCGAGCGTCTGCCGCATGATGTTCCAGCTGCCGGAAAAGCTCGGCGTCACTTCGACGGAAACATTCGTGCGGATGGGGCTCGGAAGCCAAAACAGGAACAGCAGCGCGAAAGCCGACAGGAAGGACGGCAAGGTCAGCCGTCCGATGTCCGGAAAATCGGCCGCACGCACGAGCACGAAGAGAAAGAGCGCGAAAAACCCGGAAAGGAACACGGCCCACAGGATCCAGTAGTCCAGCAGGATCAGGAAAGCAAGGGCGACGACGGAGACGAGAAAGATGAGCGCACGGTCCAGATGGAACATCTTGCCCTTGTGTCCGCCGGTGCGATGCGTAACCCACCAGGCATTGGCCAGAATGGCGGCCACGGCAAGGAACACGCCCAGGGCGTTCATGGTGCCGACGGTATTCCAGGCGCCGGCGCTCGTCAGGGTGGGAATGGAGAGGCCGAACAAGCCGAGGATCCCGACGACTCCGGCCACGACGGCAGCCAAGAGGATGGATCGATATGCCGCCGTCCGATGTTCAGGCGCGTCCAAAAGGTTGATCGCAAGATAAAAGACCGCCGCGTAACACAGAAACGACAGGCCGCTCGCATACTGCTGGCCCACGGTTCCGATCCAGGAAAGATAAGGCGCGCGGGAAACCGAGGCGGAGACGGCGGCCGCGATCAGCAAAAGGAGAGGGGCCGCATTCAACCAGCCGCGTCGGAAGGAGATCACGCGCGAAGCGTGCATGGCTCCGAGCCATGCGAGCACGGCCAGAAGCGTGAGAAAAACGAGAATCGTCTGTTTGTTGATGCCGAGCGGGTCAAGCGTGAATGGGAGAAAGAACAGCGGGAGAAGGAACATCAGGGCGTAGACAAGGCCGCGGGCGATCCGGGTCAATGTCGCGGGAGCGCGTGTGTGTTGGAACCAGGACATAAAAGGGATGATCGGGGCCAAGTATAACCTTAAACGAAAAACGGCGCGAGGGCGCCGTTTTTATTGCTTGGAACTCGTTCCCGTGGTCGACGTGTCCGCCGGGGCCGTCGTCGTGCTCGAGGCCGTAGATGCGCCCGTGGCCGACGCCGTCCCCGCGGTCGGGCTTGTCGTGCTGCCGGAAGCGGCGGCCGTCCCCGTGGTCGACGTGTCCGCCGGGGCCATGGACGCGCTTGTGGCCGATGGCGAAGACGTACCGGACGTGCCGGTTGACATTGTTCCAGACGTACTGCCGGTGGACGACGCGGTCGAGCCCGACGTGGGGCTTGCGGATCCTCCGGACGTGGACGAAGTCGTCGTTCCCGAGGACGGCGCGGCGGCCGTCGAGCCGCTCGCCGTCGACGCCGTGCCGGCGGGAGACGCGCCGGTCGGCGGCGTCCCCGTGGTCGACGTGTCCGCCGGGGCCGTCGTCGTGCTCGAGGCCGTAGATGCGCCCGTGGTCGACGCCGAGGATGCGGCGGTCGTGCCGGTCGACGGCGTTCCCGTCGTATCCGTGGGCGCGGTCGATGCCGAAGTCGTACCCGAGCCTGAGGCTGCCGTCGACGTGCCCGACGAGGCGTCCGTTGCGCTTGAGGCCGTCGTCGACGCGGTTCCCGACGTCATCCCGGACGTTCCGGCGGAGGCCGACGACGTGCCCGTTGCCGTGCCGGCCGTATCGGCCGAGGCTGTTCCGGATGCGGTTGACGTCGTCCCCGTCGTGCCGGTGGAAGTGCTGGCAGATCCGGACGCGGGGCTTGCGGATCCTGCGGACGTGGACGAAGTCGTCGTTCCCGACGACGGCGCGGCGGCCGTCGAGCCGCTCGTCGTCGACGCCGTGCCGGTGGGAGACGCGCCGGTCGGCGGCGTCCCCGTGGTCGACGTGTCCGCCGGGGCCGCCGTCGTGCTCGAGGCCGTAGATGCGCCCGTGGCCGACGCCGTCCCCGCGGTCGGGCTTGTCGTGCTGCCGGAAGCGGCGGCCGTCCCCGTGGATGACGCATCCGCCGGGGTCGCCGCCGATGCGTCTACCGGCTGCGGCTCATAATCCTTGCGGTAGGCATACACCATCCAATCAAAGCTGACGCCGGAATGGGCGCCGCCCACTTCCTGCACGGTGAATCCATTGTGATCCTTCTGCGTAACCGACAGGGACACGGGACCGTCGGGCGTCAGCAGCACCCGTACCGGCGCCGTTGTGGACGTGATGCCCGTGAAGGCGGGGTCGACTTGGGCGAACGAAACCGCGGCCTGGCCGTTTTGCAGCGTGGCCGTCCCCACGAGCGTCAGGTAGTTTTCCGGCGCGCTCACCGCCGTCACTTCCACCGGCTCGTTCTGGTAGTTCGTGATGACGGTCTTGTAAGACGCCTGCGTCGTGAACGTTCCGTCCTCGTCGATGCTCCAGTGGTCGGCGATGCCCGTCAGGCGCTTCACGTCGAGGATGGCATTGCCGTTCATGGAAATGTCGCCGCTCATGGAGAGGGTCGTCGGCGTCAGCGTGCCGCCCGCGCCGAAATTCGACGCCGTGCTTTCCGTGCCGGGGGCGACGGAATCCGCGGCATTTGGATCGGGCGCCCAGTACGTCGTATCGACGTACGCCACGACGGTGCCCGCCGCCGCGTTCATCGGCTCCAGCGCGAAGCCGATGATCATTCCCGGCTTGGTGGCCTTCATGGCGTAGCCCGGCGTGGACGAAGTGGTCAGCGGATCGCCGACCGCGATCGGGCCGTTTTCATTGTCGACGAATGTCGGCACCCGTCCCTTGAGGGCGAGCGGATAATTCCCCGGGGTGTTTTCGCCCGCCAGGAAACCGGGCTTGGTGGAAATGACGCCCGCGGCGTGTCGGCTTTCCTTCCCTTTGGAGAGGACGACGGTTTGGCCGTCCGTGGTGGAGAACTCGACGACGTCGCCCGGGACAAGCGCATCCGGCGACGGGAACATCTCGGCGAAATCGTACGAGCCGGTGGACCAGCCGGAGGCATTGGTGCGCATCATGTCGCCTCCGGGACCCGTCGAGCCGTCGTAATAGAGGTATTTGGACGTCTGCATGGTGCCGCGGTCGGACGGATACAGGCGGCCGGAGAGGGCCAGGTCGCCGTTCTGCGTGACGGAAGCCACCTCATTGTCCTGCTGGTTGCTGAAGGACAGGCGGTATTGGTTGGCGTCGGTCGTGTGGACGGCGAGGGACATGCCGACCGCCTGCGCCGCCGTGCCGTTCCAGCCGGAACCCTGGAAGGTCAGCGCCTGGCTCCCTTTTCCTTGCGTTGTCGCATCGGCCGCGCCCGTGGCTGCAAAGGCGAAGGATGCGTTGAACGTCGGCATGGTGCCGTTCGTGCCGATGGCTTCGGCCGAATACCATGTGGGAGAGACGAAGCCGAGGATGGTTCCCGTTCCGGTTCCGGTGTAGGCCTCCATGGCGCGGCCGACCGTCATGCCCGGTTCCGTCGCCTTCATGGCGACACCCGGCGTCGAGGACGCCGTCAGATAATCGCCCACGGCGATGGGACCGTTCTCGGTCGAGACCTTCATCGGCACGCGGCCGGACAAGGCGACCGGCTTGGGGTTCACGAGCGTCGTGGAACCGCCTGTTTCGCTGATGTCCGACAGGAGGAAGCCGGGATGCGTCGAGATGACGCCGATGACGCCGGCGTCATACGGCGTCTGGCTCTGGCGGATCGACTTTGTAACGCCCGACGGGTCGAGCTCGACTACATCGCCTGCGGAGAGAGTGTTCGACGGGTCGGAATAATTTTCCGCCACGTCCGTTGACGTGGCATTCCACGCGTCGGCATAGGCATCCAGCTTGCCCGTCGTCGAAATGCAGAAGTGGCCGACCTGCGTCGTACCATTTTTGAACACGAGGCCCTGGTCCGCCGCGGATGCGCACGCGGCGCTTGATTGCTGAGAGAAAGAGAAGGCGCCTTGTTCCGCATCGCTTGCGCCGCTCCCGAAAGCGATGGAGGCCTTCCACCCGGTGCCGATGGCGATGGCATTCTGCGTGCCCGCGCCCGGAGAAGCCAGGGAATCAATGTGGATACCTGCGAGATACCCCGCGGCGATGCCTGTCGCACCGCTGATGTCGACACCTATGACGTTCCCGTTGGAGGACAGCAGGGAAGCGGAAGGGGGCATCGTGACACTCATTCCACTGACGTTTACTGTTCCTGCCGTCTGTGAAACAGCCGGCATGTTGACGTTGGATCCAAACCACATGATGCTCCCCGTCGAACTGTTCGTCACCGTGCCGGCGGCGCCGCTCGTCCCGGCGCCTGCAACCGTAAAACCGGTGACGATATCGCTGTTTGTCGTCGAGTTCGTAAGGGCCGGCAGGAAAGAAAGGTATCCGGACGCCAGCGAAGCCCCCGTCAGGGACGTGTAGCTCGGCTCGACGATGATGCCGCTGGCGACGGCATTCGTGTTTGACGAACCGAAGTCGATGTTCGGAAGGACGTTCAATCCGCCAACAAGGACAGGGCTTGCGGATGCGGAATTTTTGGTAAAAGCCATGGATAAACCAGAGGTTCCGTTCACGTTCAGCGACGAACCGACGGTCAAGCCGCCGACCACGTCGGCGTTTCCCCCCGCCGATACGTTCCCGCGGACGGCCAGGGTTCCGGTTTGCGTCCCGCCGGCGTCAAGCTGCTGTATGCGCGCTCCGCCGACGTCGAAGGCCTGGAGCTCGTTTGCTCCATTGGCTGCGACGTAGGCATAACGGCCTTGGATGAAAATGCCGGCCGGACTTGTCCCCGTTGTGACGGAAGAACCGAATTTCGCAGGGCCGTAAGGGTTGGACACGTCGAACACCTCAAAGGAGGCGGCATTGAAGTCCGTTACATACGCGTAGTTTTCCTGCACATATACGGAGGCAGGGGCGGCGCCCGTTGTTACTGACCCGCCGGCCACCAACATCGCCGATCCCGGAACGCCTACATCAAACACTTCAAGTGCGTTGCTCCCGTAACACGTCACATACGCCCAACGCCCCTGGACATAGACATCGGATGCCTCCTCATTCCCCGTCCCAGTCGTCGCACTGACGAGAACCGAAGGCGTAAAGGGTTCAGATACGTCGATGACTTGAAGAGCGCTGTTCGCGGTGCCGGTCCCGTAATCCGCCACATAGGCGTATCTTCCTTGAATAAAGACAGCGTTTGGAGCGGTCCCTGCGCCGGTTGACGTCGTACTGATCAACGTCGGAGCGGTCGGATCGGAGACGTCGAAGATCTTCAAGTCATTGGATCCGGAATCGACCACATAGGCATAATGGCCCTGGACGTAGACGGATTTCGGATTCGTCCCCGTGCTGATCGTCGCCACGGACGCCGGGACGCTCGGATTCGTCACATTGAAAACCTGCAGAGTGTTGGATCCATAGTTGGCCACATACGCATAATGACCCTGGACAAAAAGCCCCCAGGGGTTCGTCCCTGCAGCCACATGTCCCACATTATACGCCGAAGACAGGGAATGGAGACCGGAAACGTCGAAAATGTCCAGATAGCCGCTTCCGTACTCCGTCACATAGGCGTAGCGGCCCTGAACATAGACCTCTTCCGGGTTGGAACCAACTCCGGTGCTGGTGGTTTGAAGCGCGGAAGACGGTGTTTTGCCGCTTACGTCCAGTTGCTCGCCGGGCGATGCCGTGCCGATGCCGACGTTTCCGGACGTATCAATCGCCCCCGTCGTCCAGGTGAACGTCTTGCCG
>JAJYIV010000035.1 GCA_021789915.1 bacterium
TATTCTCTCTGCACCCTCATTTGTCTGTCCCCAAAAAAAGGACTTTCCGACCCGAAGGCCTTCATCGTCCACGCGGCGTCGCTCCTTCAGCCTTTCGGCCATTGAGGAAGATTCTCGACTGCAGCCACCCGTAGGTGTCTGGGCAGTGTCTCAGTCCCAGTGAGGGGGATCACGCTCTCACGTCCCCTACCCGTCATTGCCTTGGTGGGCCGTTACCTCACCAACAAGCTGATAGGACATAGGCCCCTCTCGAAGTGCCGGAGCTTTCATCCCGACGTTTACCGTCGGGACCGTATCGTGTATTAGCTCCGCTTTCGCGGAGTTGTTCACGGCTTCGAGGCAGGTTACCAATGTGTTACGCTCCCGTCTGCCACTCACCTGCCATTGATATAATCTCAAGCAGGTTCGTTCGACTTGCATGCCTTAGACACGCCGCCAGCGTTTATCCTGAGCCAGGATCAAACTCTCAGATAAATGCTCCGGGCTTACGCCCGGAACTCTGTCTGTTTCCCTAGCACAAAACGTTGCAATCACGTAAAAGACGATTCTTTTCCGTGATGTGGTCTCAATTGTGAAGGTCCGTACCAGAAGTTTCAGGCGGGCCAACAGAAAACTCATTCGGACGCGGGGCGCCGCGAATGAGTCCTTTGGATCTGTAAGCAGCTCTGCAACTTGGTGGCGGTATTTTATAGATCGCTTGAAAACGTGTCAAGAGCCCGATTCTCCTATGTCTGCCCACAGCCTGTGGATGATTCGGAAGCCGTAGAAATACACTTTTTTTCTAAAGAAAACCCGTCTTCCCGAAAAAACGCCCGTTCCGCGCTTTCGACCCAGCTCCATTGCTGCGGGTCCCAGATCAGCGATCTGGCCGGTTGGCCCCCGAGATATTGTCTTGACGATTTTCTTGTCAAGAACGATCTGTTTTCCATCCTCTTCCCATTCCGTGCCGCCTGCCGTATCATACGGCTGCCTCGCAGGGTTCTTTCCTCCGTTTTTTAAGTGAGGAATGAAGGTTTTTCCCACAGTCATATGGACGCAAAGGAACGGGACCAGGAATTCGTGGAATACGTCGTCCGCAGCATTGTCAATCATCCGGAAGACGTTCGAACGGAACGCATCGTGGATGAACGCGGCGTGCTGATCACCCTCTTCATCAACCAGGAGGACATGGGCTACGTGATCGGCCGCCAGGGCCAGACGGCGCGCTCGTTGCGCACGCTTCTCAAGATCGTGGGCGCGAAGAACAATGCCCGCGTCAATCTCAAAATCTACGAGCCGGAAGGAGCCCGTCGCGCGCGCAGCGAGGGCATGGGCGCCTCGTCGGCCGTAGACGATCTCACGATCTAGTCTCGACAAGACCTCGGAAAAAGAATACGCTCTGGCGTATCCTTTTTCGTATGGCCAAGGCCAGACCGCGCCGTTTCGACGTGCTGACGATTTTTCCCGAGATGATCGCGGGCTATGCTTCGGCGTCAATTCTCGGGCGCGCGCAGAAGGAAGGGAGGATCGACGTACGCGCGCACAACCTGCGTGACTGGACGACGGACAAGCACCGCAAGACGGACGATACGCCCTTCGGCGGCGGCGCCGGCATGGTGATGAAGGTGGCGCCGTTTGACCTTGCATTGGCTTCTTTGAAGGGAGACGGCGCTATCCTGAGGCCAGCAGGCCGAAGGATCCCCAAAGGCAAAAGGAAAACGCGGGTGATTCTGACTTCGGCGTCCGGCAAACCGTTCACGCAGGCCGATGCACGGCGGCTCGCGAAATACGACCAGCTCATCTTTCTGTGCGGACGCTACGAGGGCGTCGACTTCCGCGTCGAGGAACATCTCGCCGACGAGACGTTTTCCATCGGGCCGTATGTTTTGACGGGCGGGGAATTGCCTGCGCTCGTCATGATCGATGCGATCGCGCGGCTCGTGCCCGGCGTGCTGGGCGCGAAAGCGTCGCTTGAAGAAGAATCGCATGGCGACGAGGGATGGCTCGAATACCCGCAGTACACCAAGCCGGAGACGTACAGACGGTGGCGCGTACCGGCGGTGCTTCTCTCCGGCGATCACGCCGCGATCGCCGCCTGGCGCGCCGCGCACCGCCGTCCGCCCGCTTCTTGATATGTTCGCCACCGCCGCCATCCGCTGGACGTACCGCCGTGCGCTGAAGCCGTGGTATTTTCGCCGCGACCCGGAAGACGTGCATGATCTGATGTGCCGCGTCGGAGAGAAACTCGGTCGGTACGGGATCACGAGGGGAATCACGGACGCGATTTTTGATTTCGAGGATCCGTCGTTGGCACAGGACGTGCTCGGCGTCCGGTTCCGCAATCCGATCGGCTTGTCGGCGGGCTTCGATAAGGACGCCCGCCTGGTCGATATCATCCCGTCCGTCGGCTTCGGCTTTGAGGAAGTCGGTTCGATCACCGGCGAGCCGTGCGCGGGCAACCCGCGGCCGCGCCTGTGGCGCTTGCCGCGCTCCAAGGGGTTGGTCGTGTATTACGGATTAAAAAACGACGGGGCCGACGTCGTCGCCGCGCGGCTGCGCGGCCGGTCTTTTGGCATTCCCGTCGGCACGAGCATCGCGCGCACGAACGACGCCGCGCATGCCGGCGTGGAAGAAGGCATTGAGGATTATGCCAAGGCGTTCCGTCTCTTCGCGGACGTCGGCGCGTACTTCACGGTCAATATCAGCTGCCCGAACACGTGCGGCGGCGAGCCGTACACGCAGCCGGAGCGGCTGGATCTTCTCTTGACGGCCCTCGACCGGATAAAAACCCGCAAGCCCGTCCTATTGAAGATGCCGGCGGATCTCTCGTACGCGCAGACGCGCGCGCTCATCGAAACGTCGTCGGCGCACCGCGTGCACGGGTTCATCTTTTCCAACCTGACGAAGAAATTCGACCGGCCCGAGATCGTCCAGACAGAAATTACGAGTCACGCGCGCGGCGGCATCAGCGGCCGTCCGGCTTTTGCGGCGTCCAATGAGCTGTTGTCGCAAGCATACGGCGAGTACGGCAGCCGCTTCGTGTTCGTCGCGTCCGGCGGCGTGTTCACGGCCGAGGATGCGTACGAAAAAATCCGCCGCGGCGCCTCGCTCGTCCAGCTCATCACGGGAATGATCTTCGAGGGCCCGCAGCTCGTCGGCGAGATCAACCGCGGCCTCGTGCGCTTGTTCGCCCGCGACGGATTCGCGAACGTGCGCGAAGCCGTCGGCGCGGCGCATCGATAAAAAAATACGGCCGCCTTGCGTCGGGCGGCCGCCCGCCTCCTGTTTTTAGAACGTGCCGAACGCGTTGAGGATCTCGAAGAGAGGGGTGATCGTCCCGAAGGTCAACGCATTGCCCAGGCGTATTCCCGCCGCCGCGTCCCAGGGCAGTTGCCATGCCGTGACGGCACCTATGCCCCACACGAATGCGCAGGCGACGCCAGCCATTGCTGCGACCATGCAGAGAACCTCGACATCCATCTCGGACGTCTCGATGCCGTTCTCCGTCCCTTCCATCACGCAGACGAGCACGAACGTGCCGGCGCCGAGCAGAGCCAGGGCCCCGACGGTCGAGTGCGGACTGAGCGGCCCGTCCACGCGCCCGAAGACGCGGTACAGCAGCCAGCTCACGAGGATGCACAGCGCGATGCGCAGTGCCGCGTTCAGCCAATCTTTCATCGTCGCCTCCGTTCGGGAAAGAGCGCGCCAGGGCAGCTTGCGCAGCCGCGCGTGTTTCGTCAAGGGCGCGCGCCAAGATGCGCGCCGGAAACGCAAACGACCGCCCCCGTGGCGGCCGTTTCTGTTTACGCGGCTTCGGCCTTCGGCCCTTCCTGCTTCGCCTTGGCCTCGGCAATCTTGCCGGCGCGCTTTTTGGAGATGGATGTGACGCCGCGTTTCTTGCCCTCGACGATCTTTTGATCCACGAGGATATTCCAGACCGTATCGGACGCCTCGGCTCCCTTGGAGAGCCAGTGCTTGATGCGGTCGGCCTTCAATTCGAGCTGCGGCGGCTGCTGGCGCGGGTTGTAATGCCCGACGATCTCCAGGGACTTGCCCCAAGGATCCTTGTGCTTGGGCACGACGATGACACGGAACGACGGGGCATTCTTGCGCCCGACGCGCGAAAGACGGATGGAAACCATAACGACGGCGGAAAACGGCTTGTGGGCGTGTGCCCGGAGTCAAAGAAGAGAGCGCTTTTCCGCCGGAGGCGGATCAGCCTTTGGCTGAGACGGTGCGGGGAGTATACGGAAGACCGTCCCGTCTGTCAATGCGCGCGTGCGCGCGTCCGCGGGCCGGAATCTTGCCTTAAATCCGCTCGTACGCTACACTGCCGCCACGTCTTTATCCTTAAAGCCGATGGGGTTCACCCCTGTTCCCGGCTTGTCATCCAGAGCGAAGTCGAGGGATTCGTGATTCCTCCACTCCGGTCCGCGAAGCGGACCTGCGGTCGGAATGACACAGGGAACGGGCTGAGACATCCCTCGGGAATTTTTTATGGCCGATGACAAGGCACAAGGGTTTGCCGCGATGATCGAGGACGGTTCCTATCTCCATTACCCGCAGGCAGGCGACGTCGTGAAAGGCAAGGTCGTATCCGCTTCGCGCCGCGAAGTGCGCATCGACATCGACGGGGTGACCACGGGCGTCATCCGCGGCCGCGAGCTGTACGCGGAATCCGCCGCGTACAGCGATTTGCAGCCCGGCGACGAAGTGGAAGCGACGGTCATCGACCGCGAGAACGAAAACGGCGAGTTGGAACTTTCCTTCCGCTTCGCCGGCCAGAAGAAAGCCTGGGAAGAGCTGCGTTCGCGCTTCGCCGCCGGCGACGTCGTCGAGGTGAAGGTGCTTGAGGCCAACAAGGGCGGACTGATCGTCCGCGTGGGCCATGTGAACGGGTTCCTGCCGGTGTCCCAGCTGTCGCCGGACAATTATCCGCGCGTCACGGGCGGCGACAAGAACCGCATCCTGGAGAAGCTGCGCGGGCTGGTCGGCGCGGAGCTTTCCGTGCGCGTCATCGACGTCAACGAGGACGATGAGAAGCTCATCGTGTCTGAAAAGTCCGTGTGGGAGGAACGCCAGAAGAACGTCATCGCCCGCTACAAGGTCGGCGACGTGATCGAGGGCGAGGTGACGGCGCTGGCGGACTTCGGCGCCTTCGTGAAGTTCGACGCGCTGGAAGGCCTGGTGCACATCAGCGAGATCGCCTGGCAGCGCATCGACCATCCGCGCGACCTGCTGAAGATCGGCCAGAGGGTGAAGGCCGAGATCATCGGCATCGAGGGCAGCAAGATCTTCCTCTCGATGAAGAAGCTCGTGAGGGATCCCTGGCAGGACGTCGAGAAAAAGTACAAGGTGGGCGACCTGGTGGAAGGCACCGTGCTCAAAGTGAACCCCTTCGGCTTTTTCGTGGAGCTGGATCCGGAAATCCACGGCCTGGCGCATGTCTCCGAGTTGTCCGACAAGCCAGCGTCGGACGTCAACACGATCGGCAAGGCCGGCGACAAGATGACGTTCCGCGTCATTTCGATCGAGCCGGCGGAACACCGTCTGGGCCTGTCGCTGAAGACCGCGCCAGCCTCCGGCAAAGGTGGAACCGCCGGAAAGGCGAGGGGCAGGGCCAAAAAGAAGGAAGAGCCGGAAGAGGCGTCGGCGGAATCCGCCGAGTAAGCCAAAAAACGCCAGCCCCGCGGGGCTGGCGTTTTTTGCGAATTTCGCGCAAGATGGCGAACGTGTATGAAACCCCTTTCCAAAAACGTCATTGTTTTCCTCGTTCTCATCCTGATGGGTGCCGCTTTGTTTTCCGGTTACACCCTCAACCAGCAAAAGCCGGAGCCGATCAGCCTCTCCGCGCTGGTCGACCGCGTCGAAAAAGGCTCCGTCGCCTCCATAAACGTGGCGGGAGACCAGATCGACATCGCCAACAAGGACGGCAGCGCTTCCGTCACGCACAAGGAGAGCGGACAGGCCCTGTCCACCATGCTGGCGACTTACGGCGCCACGGCCGACCAGATCAAGGCGGCCAATATCACCGTAAAAGACACGTCGGGCACGTCATATTTCGTCGACGCCATCCTGCCGACCGCCGTCACCCTGCTCATCATGCTGGGCGTGTTCTGGCTCATCATGCGCCAAATGCAAGGCGCCAATGCGCGGGCCATGCAATTCGGCCAAGCCAACGCGCGCGAGGTCGCCGCCGGCAAGACCAAGGTGACGTTCAAGGACGTGGCCGGTTCCAAGGAAGCGAAGGAGGAGCTGCAAGAGGTCGTCGAATTCCTGCGGTCGCCGAAGAAATTCTCCGAGCTCGGCGCCAAGCTCCCCAAAGGCGTGCTGCTCATGGGCCGCCCTGGCACAGGCAAGACCCTGCTCGCTCGCGCCGTGGCCGGGGAGGCCGACGTGCCGTTCTTCCACATGTCCGGTTCCGAGTTCGTCGAGATGTTCGTCGGCGTGGGCGCCTCGCGCGTGCGCGACCTGTTCGCCCGCGCCAAGAAGAGCGCGCCGTGCATCGTCTTCATCGACGAGATCGACGCGGTCGGCCGCCAGCGCGGCGCGGGATTGGGCGGCTCGCATGACGAGCGCGAGCAGACGCTGAACCAGATCCTCGTCGAGATGGACGGCTTCGACCCGACGCTCGGCGTCATCGTCATGGCCGCCACGAACCGTCCGGACGTGCTGGACCCCGCCCTGCTGCGCCCCGGCCGCTTCGACCGTCGCGTCGTCATCGACCTGCCGGACATCAACGAACGCGAAGCGATCCTGAACATCCACGCCGCCGGCAAGCCGCTCGAGAAGGACATCGATCTGCGCCGCATCGCGGAACGCACGGTGGGCTTCTCCGGCGCCGATCTTTCCAACCTGCTCAATGAAGCCGCCATCCGCGCCGCGCGGCGCAACGCCAAGACGATCACGCAGGAAGACGTGCTCGAGTCCGTGGAAAAAGTGATGTTGGGACCCGAACGCCGCAGCCTGGTGATGTCTCCCGAGGAGAAAAAGCTCACGGCCTTCCACGAAGCGGGCCACGCGCTGGCGGCTCACGCGCTGCCGCATGCCGATCCGGTGCACAAGGTGTCCATCATTTCGCGCGGATCGGCCGGCGGCTACACGCTGAAGCTTCCGTCGGAGGACCGCCGCTACCGCCGGCGCGCCGAGTTCGTCGACGACCTCGCCGTGACGCTCGGCGGCTATGCGGCGGAGCAGCAGACATTCGGCGACGTCACGACGGGCGCCTCCGGCGACCTGAAGCAGGCGACGCGCCTGGCGCGCGAAATGGTCACGCGCTACGGCATGAGCGCCGACGTGGGCCCGCGCACCTTCGGTGAAAGCGAAGAGATGATTTTCCTCGGCCGCGAGATCCATGAGAACCGCAACTACTCCGAGAAGGCGGCGGAGCGCATCGACGCGGAAATCGACCGGCTGATCCATGGCGCGCTCGAGACCGCGCGTGGTATCATGCAGGCGAGAAAGGCCGATCTGGAGCGCATCGCCGCGGAACTCCTGGAAAAGGAAACGATCGAAAAAGAAGCCTTCGAAGCCTTGCTTGGGCCGAAGACCTCGAAGACGTAGAATCGCTCGCCTTCGGCTCGCTCGTAGAACGTAGAAATCGTGGAAGCGTCTCGTCCGCGTCGTCTCTCCGAGCGAGTTTGGCCCCAACCGTGACGAGCGATTTTACGACTTCTACGTTTTCTACGCTTCTATTGGAGGATATGAAGCCTGCGCCAGAAGTCCCGCCCGTCGTGCGCGCGTCCCGCGGAAGCCCGTTCCATCGCCGCGTTCTCTTGGAGGCCTGGCGCCTCGTCTGGCAGCGCCGGCTGCTGTGGGTGTTCGGGTTCTTCGGCGGACTCGTCCTGTCCGGCGCCGTGATCGAGCCGGCCTTCACCGAACTCAGCCGCATGACGCGCCTTGGCGCGTGGTGGATGCGGGTGCGTGCGGAAGGCGGGATCGCGACCGGCGTCCCCGGAGGGGAAATCATCAGCCGAGCCTGCCGCGTGGCGCCGGCGATCGCCGGCATCGGCTTCACGGCCGGCGCGATCATCGCCGTGCTCACCATTGCCTTCTGCTTCATCGCCCTCGGCGCCGTCGTGGCCGGCCTTTCCGCGCCGCATCCCTTGGCCGTCGGCCAGGCGCTGCGGCGCGGATGGCGCCATGCCTGGGCCATGTTCATCATCGGCCTCCTCAATCGGGCTTTCCAGCTCGTCCTCCTGCTCTTGATCGCCCTGCCGGTGCTTTCCTACGCCCTGGGCGTGGGCGGGTGGACGGTCGCATTCGCCACGGGATTGTCCATCCTCCTGTTCCTGCCGCT
>JAJYIV010000036.1 GCA_021789915.1 bacterium
TGCCAATTGGTGACGTGGTACGCGGCCTTTGTTTTCTTCTTCGGTTGAGCGACCTCCCTTCCTCCTTGTTTCTTCATAGGACACCATTCTACCGTCGCATGGGTTCTGCAACAAAGCCGTTTTTTGAGGAAAATCGAATCAACGTCTTGCGTTTCTTGAACACGGACGTCTATCGGAATCTGGAAGATGTCATTTCAAGAATTCGCCAGTCGCTCAGGTACCCCTCCTAACCTCCCCTTTGCAAGGGGAGGTGCTCGTGAGCAGACGACGGCGTTTCTCTTGTTTAAACCAAAATCCGCTCCCGTTCCGCACCTCGTCGCGCCGGCAGAAGCCGGCGTACGAGATACGGAACGGGAGCGGTTTGTTTTTGCCGCGGCGTTTTCAGGCGGCGACGGCGTCATCGCCTGGAAACGTCGGGCCGGCAGGGAAGAACCTGTCGACCCGGAGAGGCCTCCTTCCGCCTGCGGCGGCGACCCTCACGCCCGAGTCCGTCGGGCGCGGTCGTTCATGTCTTGCGCTTCTTCGCCGGGCGGCGGAGAAGCGCCACGGCGAGCTTGGACGGGCCCAGCAGGCCGTAGTTCCACCAGAAGTCGCCGATCTTCCGGCGGTCCGGGCGGCTTACGATCGTCGCCATGGCGTAGATGACCACGGCGACGAATCCGGTCGTCATCGCCCAGGCCGCCCAGACTTGGATGACGACGCCGAGCGCCGCCATTAGGGTGTTTGCCAGCGCTTGCACGCTGACCTCCTGTCCCGCTTCGGGACGGTGAAAGGAATCTTGGCTCGAGACGGCGAATCCGGCGGACTCGTCGCTTCGAGGAAGATCGGGAGCGCAAGCGATTGTTTGCTTGCGCTCCCGCCGTGTTGTTTTGAGGCCTCCTTATCTTGGCCTCAGTCTCCGCCGGCGCCCATATTACTGGACCATCGCGCCGACGGAGGCGCTCTCGACCGGCGTCGTCTCGACGGCGGCCTCCTCGGTCTCGGCCTCGTCCTTGGCGGGCGCCGCGGACGACGTGTTGCGCGCCGCCTTGGCCTTCGCCGCCTCCTCGCGGTCCTCCTCCTCCGCTTTCTTGAGCGCCTCCTCGAAGGCGTTCTTCTGCTTGAACGCCTCGTAAGGCTTTTCGCCATCCTCGATGGCGAGGCGTGCGGCGCGGCTGGAGAAGGCCAGGATCAAGCCCAACGTGTGGGCCGTCCTGTGACCGTTCCCGACGAGCGTCTCGAGATCCCGTTCGTCGATGGCCTCGACGCCGCTCATCTCATCGGGGGGATAGGCGAGGAGTGCCACCGCCGCGTTCATGGCGATGACCGCCGACGCCTTCTTGCCGAACTCCGGCCCGCGCTCGCGCTCGGCCAGCCGCCGCGCGCGCGCGTCGAACCTGCGCTCACGCTCGTCGAGATCCCGCTCGCGCTTGGCCGCGCGACCCTCGCGCGCCTCGAGCTCGCGCTTCGCCTCGACCGTCCACTGCTCCTTGGCGTCGAGGTGGGTCGAGCGGGTGTTGAACGTCGCCTCGCGCGATCGGAGGT
Organism: bacterium; assembly: GCA_021789915.1. Lineage (GTDB taxonomy): Bacteria > Patescibacteriota > Patescibacteriia > UBA9934 > GWF2-40-263 > JAJYIV01. Next base: position 1,525 of record JAJYIV010000036.1, read on the forward strand.
CGCGCTCGCGCGCCTCGAGCTCGCGCTTGCGCGCGTCCGTGTCTGGCCGCTGGATCACGACCCGCGGCCCGGGCCGGAGCACGACCTCCTTGGCCTCGGGCTTCTTGCTGCCCTTGGCCTCGGCCGGCCGTTCGCGCGCCGGCTCGACCTTGATCGACTTCTCGCCGATCTTGATCGAGTCCTTGCCGGCCGCCTCGACCACCTCACGCGCCGCCTCCTCGGTACGCATGTCGATGAACGAGATCACCTCGCAGACACGAACGTCTGCGATGGCACCGGCCGCGAGGCCGGTCGCTTCGATCACCGCCGCGCACAGCGCGTCGGCCGTGAGGCCGTGCTTCGTGCCGGTCGGGATGAACAGTTTCTTTGCCATGTGCCTTCTCCTTTGTCGAGCAGCGCTCGACGGTACACGCGGGGCCGGCACATGGCTTCGCGTGGGGTGACGGACATTCCGAGGCTCATCCCCGGTGATTTGGAGGGTGATGGATGCAGTGACTGCCCGAAGGCGGGATGCGTCCGCGACGGCCGGGCGTATGTGGAAAGTCAGCCGAGGCCGAGTTTCCGCATTTGGCCGCCATCCGCTTTCCCCGAAGGGAAGGCGGATTTCCTCCAAATCACCGGGGGCGATTCGGTCTCGCCCTTTTCAGGATCGAGGGAGCAGGATAGCACGGCATGTCATTCTTGTCAAGACACCCATGTGGCTGTTTAGCTGCGTGTAGCGGTATTTGGCGTGTTTTGTTGGTAGTCGTCTGGCAGTGGGCGAGGGGCATTGAGCATTGGCAGGAAGTAGGAAGTAGCGAGTAGGAAGTAGCTCACGGGGAACGTTCTGACGGCTGATGGCTGACGGCTCTCGGCATTCGGCGCTTGGCGCATGGGCAGGCACGGGGGCCTGCCCCTACTCCATCACTCCACGACTCCATCACTCCTTCACTTCTGACTCCCTCGTCCTGCCTGCCTTCTGCCTCCCGCTTCCCCGTGCTATCCTGTTCCCGTTATGTCCGCCGATCCGTTTGCCTCGATTATCGGCCACGAAACGGCCAAGGATGTTTTGCGTCGGACATTGGACGGCGGCCGGTTGCCGCATGCCTTGCTGATCGTCGGACCCGCAGGTGTGGGCCGCCGCACGCTGGCGGAGGCGCTGATGCGCGCGTTCCTTCGTACGATTACGCAGACCCCCCCGCCTGCCGACGCGGCGTCGGCAGGTAGCCCCCCTCCTTCGGCTTCGCTCAGGACAGGCTTGGCAGGGGGGGGAAATCTCAACGCCCATCCGGATTTTCTTCGGCTCGTGCGCCAGACGGATGCCAAGACCGGCAAGGAAAAATCTGCCATCGGCATTGAACAGGTGCGCGACCTGCGCGAACGTCTGGGTCTGTCATCGCTGTCCGGCCGCAAGGCGGCCTTCATCGAGGAAGCTGATTGCCTGTCGCCGGGTGCGGCCAACGCCCTGCTTAAAACGTTGGAAGAGCCGCGCGGCAACGTCCTGATCGTGCTGCGCGCGCCGCAGGCGGAATCGGTCCCCGCTACGATCGCTTCGCGCTGCCAAACGATCCGCCTGCACTCGGTGCCCCGTACGGCGCTGGCCGCCGCGCTGGCCGCGCGCGGCCTTTCGCGCGATGAAGCTGCGGACATGGCGGCGCGCTCCGGCGGAGCGCCCGGCCGTGCGTTGCGCTTGATGCGCGACGGCGCGGCGCGAACGGAAGCCGACGTCGGCTTGGCGAGTTTTCTGTCCGCCGCGGAAGGGCCGCTGTACGTCCGCCTGCGCGCGGCCGCGGCGCTGTTGCCGCGCGATGAGGCGAATAAAGCGGCCGTTCTGGACGCGACGATGGAAGCCTGGGAGCGCGCCGCGCGCGACGCGCTGCTGGGCGCGCTGGGCTGCGGCGATCTCTGCGCGCAGCGCGATGCGCGGCTGGACGCGTTCGCCGGCCGCGTTCCCGTCGTACGACTGGCGTCTTTCCTGCGCACGGTCTCTGCCGTGCGTGCCGACGCCGCCCATCACGTGAATCCTCAATTGGCCCTGGAACATCTGGTCTTGCAGCTGACTCCCGGGCGGGGGACAAGCCCCCGCGCTACGTGATAGGTCTTATAGGACCTCCAGGACGAATGGGCCCCGTGAAGAATACGCCCTCAAGCTCCTAACTCCTGCCCCCATCACTTCCCGCCTATGCCGCGCTTCCTCCGCTTCGCGCTTCCCGCCGCCCTCGCCGCCCTCGTCCTCTCCGGCGCCGGCTGCTTCTCGCTCGGCCCGTCCCCGTCATCGTCGACGGCGACCGGCACGAACGGCATATTCCAGACGGCCGACGCCGGCGCCACCTGGTCGGCGTCGACGGCCGTGCCCACGGCGACGGGCGTCGGAAGCCTTGCGGGCGCCGACATCACCGCCTTGGCGCGGGACCCGCAGGACGACCAGACGCTGTATGCGGGCTCGAAGCAGAACGGCCTGTTCTATTCGACGGACGGCGGCGTCAGCTGGAAACGGCCGCGCCTGGACGCGCTGCGCGACGGCGCCGTGGCTTCCGTCGCCGTCGATCCGTCGTCCACGTGCACGGTGTACGCGGCCAAGGGCCCGCGCATTTTCAAGACGACGGATTGCCTGCGTTCGTTCGCCGCGGACGCGTTCGTGGAGACGCGCGCCAACGTCAGCGTGACCGACGTTCGCGTGGACTGGTACGACCCGAAGACGGTCTGGGTCGGCGAGTCCGACGGCGGCGTGCAGAAAAGCACGGATGCCGGCAAGACGTGGCGCCGCGTCCTGTCCGCCTTCGCGCCCGTTTCCGCCGTGCTCGTCAGCCAGCAGGACAGCCGCATCGTTTTGGCGGCCACCCAGGGCAACGGCTTCTATCGGACGACGGACGGCGGCGCCGATTGGACGCAGATCCGCGACCAGTTGAAAAATCTCCGGGGAGCGGATACGGTGTTCGCGCTCGCGCAGGATGCCAAGGGTTCCGTGATCGTCGCGTCGACGCAGTACGGCCTCGTCCGTTCCCTGGACCAGGGCGCGAATTGGGAAGGCGTGCCGCTCTTGACGGCCCCCGGCCAGGTCGCCATCCGCGCGTTGGCGGTCGGCCCCTCATCCGGCAACGTCATCGCGTACGCGACCTCCGGCACGTTTTACCGCTCCACGGACGGCGGCAGGCAATGGGCGACGCACGCGCTTCCGAGCGGCCACGCGCCTTCGGTCCTGGCGGCCGATCCGGCGCAGGCGATGGAATATTTCCTCGGTTTCATGACGCCGCCGCCGTCGTAATGCGGACATCCCCCCCTATGCATCCTCTTCTCACGCAAAAGAAACCGGATTTTGAAGCCGTCGTCGCCCATCTGCTCAAGGAATTGGGCAGCCTGCGCACGGGCCGCGCCACGCCGGCCCTGGTCGAGGACATCACGGTCCAGGCGTATGATGCCGCCATGGATTTGAAAAGCATCGCCTCCATCACGGTGCCGGACGCGCGGTCGCTCGCCATCCAGCCGTGGGACAAGTCGCTCATCCAAGCCATCGAGAAAGCCATCCGCGACGCCGACATCGGTCTCAATCCGACCGTGGACGGCGACGTGGTGCGCCTCGTGATGCCGCAGATGACGGAAGAGAACCGCAAGAAGCTGGTGAAGACGATGAAGGAACGGCTCGAGGAAGCCCGCGTCTCGCTGCGCCGCGTGCGCGAGGAGGCGCGCGAGGACGTGTCCAAAAAGGAAAAGGAAAAGGCGATCGCCGAGGACGAAAAATACAAGGCGCTCGAAGAGCTGGACAAGCTCACCAAGGAATACGTCGACCGCGTCGACGAGCTTGGAAAAAAGAAGGAAGAGGAGATCATGACGATTTAGGTGATATGTCCGTCACGATGGAAAAACTGGTCGCCTTGTGCAAGACGCGCGGGTTCGTGTTTCCCGGCTCCGACATCTACGGCGGGCTCGCGAACAGCTGGGATTACGGCCCGCTCGGCGTGGAGCTCAAGAACAACGTCAAGCAATTGTGGTGGAAGATGTTCGTGCAGCAGCGGCTGGACATGGTCGGCATCGATGCGGCGCTTATCATGAATCCGAAGGTCTGGGAGGCGTCCGGCCACGTCGCGACGTTCACCGATCCGCTCGTCGAGTGCAAGAAGTGTCACGAACGGTTCCGTGCGGATCATCTTGTGGAAAAAAGCACCGGCATGAGCTTTAGTGATGCTTTGTCTAAATTTTATCAAAATCAAGAAGGTGCGCTGAAAGATCCGCAAGTCCTGTCAATATTAGGTGATATCACTGCTGGTCGACCTGTCATAAACAAAGAGACAGGAGAACAAATAATTGTTCCTAAAGAAGAAGCCGCAAAATTTGTTCTTGGAGGTTATAAGAATGTTCTCTTTGCGATTCATGCAATGTTGGACATGTATAAAACAAAATGCCCGACTTGCGGTTCGGTGGACTGGTCTCCGCCAATGAATTTCAACCTGATGATGAAGACCTGGCTTGGGCCCAAGGAGGACGCGACGGCCGTCGCCTATTTCCGCCCCGAGACGGCGCAGGCGATGTTCGTCGACTTTCCGCTCGTGCTGCAGACGTCGCGCAAGCGCGTGCCGTTCGGCATCGCGCAGATCGGCAAGGCGTTCCGCAACGAGATCACGCCGGGCAACTTCATCTTCCGCACGCGCGAGTTCGAGCAGATGGAAATCGAGTACTTCGTCCATCCGTCGCAGTGGGAAACGGCGTTCGAGGAATGGCGTCAGCGGATGCATGCGTGGATCGACGCCGTCGGCATCGACGCGCCGCGCGCGCACGACGTCGAGATCGAAGCGGCCGAGCGTGCGCACTATTCCAAGCGCACCGTCGACATCGAGTTCGAATACCCGTTCGGCCAAAAGGAGCTCTACGGCCTGGCATACCGCACGGACTTCGACCTCTCGACGCACGCGAAGCATTCGGGAGCGAACATGACGTACACCGATCCGGTCACGGGGGAGAAATACGTCCCGCACGTGATCGAGCCGTCGCTCGGCGTCGACCGCACGGTGCTGGCCGTCCTGCTGTCGGCATACGACGAGGAAGAAGCGCCGACGGGCGAGGGCGGCACCGAGACGCGCGTCGTGCTGCGCCTCAAGCCGGCGCTCGCGCCGATCAAGGCCGCCATCCTGCCGCTGTCGAAAAAGGACGAGCTGACATCGGTCGCGCGCCCGCTGGCGGAAAAGCTGGCGCAGCGCTGGCGCGTCGATTACGACGAGACGCAGTCCATCGGCAAGCGCTACCGCCGCCAGGACGAGATCGGCACGCCGTTCTGCGTCACCGTCGATTTCGACTCGCTCAACGACCAGGCCGTCACCGTGCGCGCGCGCGACAGCATGAAGCAGGAGCGCGTGCCGCTTGCAGAGCTTGAGGCGTATCTCTCGTCGAAATTGAACGTTTAACCGACGCTCGTCATTGCGAGGAGCGAGTCATCGAGCGACGAAGCAATCCTGCCCCCGCACGTTGAAAGATTGCTTCGCTGCGCTCGCAATGACGAGGGAAAATTATGTCCAAACCCATCTCCCTCAAAAACGGCGCGCGGCTGTTCCTGGTTCCGTTCGCCGGCACCGAGGCGGCGACGCTCCTCGTCCTCTTCAAGGTCGGCTCGCGCTACGAGACGCCGGAGCTCAACGGCGCGTCGCATTTCATCGAGCACCTCATGTTCAAGGGCACGAAGCGGCGCCCGAACACGCTGGCCCTCACGCGCGCGCTCGACGCCGTCGGCGCGGAGTACAACGCGTTCACCGGCAAGGATTACACCGGCTACTACGTCAAGATCGACGCCGCGCATTTGCCGCTGGCGGCGGATTTGCTGCACGACATGCTCTTCCACTCGCTCTATGCGCCCGCGGAAATGGACCGCGAGCGCACGGTGATCATGGAAGAGATTAACATGTACCGCGATAACCCGATCATGCGCGTGGACGATCTGCTCGAGGGCGCGATGTTCAAGGGCAGCACGCTTGGTTGGGAGATCGCCGGCTCGCACGAGACGATGCGCGCCATGCGGCGCGACGAGATCATCGCCTACCGCGACCGCCATTACGTGCCGTCGCGCATGGTCGTCGCCGTGGCGGGGAAGGTGCCGCGCGACGCGCGCGCCCTCATCGAAAAGACGTTCGGTCAGGTGAAACCCGGGGATGGCCGGCCGGAACCGTTCGCGCCGTTTCCCGGCCGCGCGCCGGAGGCGGAGCCGCGTTTCAACGTGGAGTTCAAAGACGTGAAGCAGGTCCAGCTGGCGCTCGGCTTCCCGTCCTACGGCGTGGCCGACAAGCGCAATCCCGCCGCGGCCTTGCTCGCGGCGATTCTCGGGGGCACCATGAGTTCGCGCCTGTTCATTTCCGTGCGCGAGCGCAAGGGCCTGGCCTATTCCGTGCGCGCGTCCAACGGCACGTACGAGGACGTCGGCACCTTCGTGGTGCAGGCGGGGCTCGACAAGACGCGCCTGGCGGAAGCCGTGAAGACGATCCGCGCGGAGCTCAAGGCGATCCGCACGAAGGGCGTGACGCCCAAGGAGCTGCGCGAGGCGAAGGAGAACGCGCGCGGCCGTCTCATGCTGAAGCTCGAGGACTCGTCGGACCGCG
>JAJYIV010000010.1 GCA_021789915.1 bacterium
TAAGGGGCTCGTCGTGCGGCTCGTGGCCAAACTCACGGCATTCGTCTTCGGCATCTTCATCAACCGTCTTCACGGCCGCCCGCCCCTCGCCCTCGCTGACTGGGCCGTGTGAACTAGCACTACTCATTCATATATGTTTTTCGTTTCACACGCAATCATCAGACCAGCGCTTGTCCCGTCATTTGCGGCGGCTGCGGCAAATTCATCACCTTCAGGATCGTCGGCGCCACGTCGGCCAGCATGCCGACCGGCGGCATGAGTGACAAATCCCCGTTGGGGACTTCCCCGGCGATGCCGGGCTTGCCCTCGAACGCCTTGCCGATGACGAGGAACGGCACGGGATTGGTGGAATGCTCCTTGTCGATGTCGCCCGTGCGCAGATTCTTGAGCTCTTCCGCGTTGCCGTGGTCGGCCGTCAAAAAGACGACGCCGCCATGCTCCAAGGTCGTCGGAATGATGCGTCCGAGGCAGGCGTCCACTTCTTCGTCCGCCTTCACCGACGCCGCCATGTCGCCCGTGTGCGCGACCATGTCGGGATTCGCCAGATTGACGGCGATGAAATCGTAGGCGTTGGACTGGATTTCCTCGACCACGCGGTCCGTCACCTTTTCCGCGCTCATCTCCGGCGCCTGATCGTAGCTCGCCACCTTGGGCGACGGGATGATGACGCGGTCCTCACCGGGAAACGGCTGCTCCCTGGTGCCGTTCAGGAAGAACGTCACGTGCGCGTACTTTTCCGTCTCCGCGATGTGCAGCTGCGTGAGCCCGGCCCTGGAAATCACGTCGGCCAGGCACAGGTCCACCGCTTGGGGCGGATAGGCGACGGCGACGGGCAATCCCGCCTCGTACTCGGCCATGGTGACCGGAAAGAAATCCCGCAGGAACGCGCGCGGAAACCCCTTGAAGTCCGGCAGCACGAAAGCCTTGGCAAGCTGGCGCATGCGGTCGGGCCGGAAATTGAAGAAGATGGCGGCGTCGCCGTCCTTGATGCGTCCGACCGGCACTCCGTCCTTGACGATGACGGTCGGCATGAATTGTTCGTCGTAGACTTCGCGCGCATACGACGCCTTGAGCGCCTCCAGCGCATCCTCGGCCGTCGGCCCCTGCCCCAGCGCCATCGCCTCGTACGCCTTTTGCGTGCGGTCCCAGCGGTTGTCGCGGTCCATGGCGTAATAGCGGCCGGACACGGACGCGATGCGGCCGACGCCGAACGCCTTCATCTTTTGCGCAAGCGTGGTGAGAAAATCGATGCCGGCATTGTAGATGGTGTCGCGGCCGTCCGTGATGGCGTGCACGGCCACGTCGGTGAATTTCCGGCGCTTGGCGAGATCCAGCAGCGCGTGGCAATGCTCGTCCATCGAATGGACGCGCCCGGCGGAAACCATGCCGATCAAATGCAGCGTGCCTTTGTTTTTGCGCGCGTGCTCGATCGCTTTCAAAAACGCCGGGTTCTCAAAAAATCCGCCGGCGGCGATGTCGCGGTTGATGCGCGGGAAGGTCTGGTAGTACACGCGGCCAGCCCCGATGGCGAGGTGGCCGACTTCCGAATTGCCCATCTCGCCCCACGACAGGCCGACTTCCTCGCCGGACGCCCGGAGCGTTACGGCCGGATAGCGCTTCACCAAGTCGCGGAACACGGGCATGCTGGCGCGCGTGACGGCGTTGCCGTCGGAGTCCGGCGCCACGCCGAAGCCGTCCAGAATGAGCAAAACGCACGGTTTGGGGCGGGGAGAGTCGGGCATAGGTGCCGCCAGTGTACCCGAAGGACGCCGCGCGGGGCAAAAGAAAATCCCCTCGCTCAAGGCAAGGAGACGTAGGCGACGCAGAGATCGTTGAGCGCCGCCAGGGCGCGCGCGAGGCCGTCGGCGGCGAAGTCGTTCTCGATCTCCGCGTAGAAGTCCGGCGGATGCTTCGCCCGCTCGGCGTCGTCGGCAAGGCGCGCCGGATCCGTCGGCGTCAGCCGCTTGGGCCGGTTTACCGGCACGATCCGGATCGGGACGACGTGGTACCCGGCCTGCGCGAACGTGCGGCAGCCGTCCTCCGTCAGCGCCATGACGGCGGGCCCGTCCGCAAGCGCGCGGCGGATCTCCGCGTGCGTGACCGCGTAAAAGTGGCCGGCGTGCGGCGCGCACTCCGCCAGCCGGTTGCGTCCGCGCAGGGAGAGAATGCGGCGGCGGTCGACGAACTCGTACGGGATGAGCTCTTCCTGCTTGCGCGACCGCGGCGCGCGGTCCGTCAGCGTGCGCACGTAGGAGAGCGGGCGATCGCGCAGCGGCCACAGGTTCAGCAGGCGGACGGAAAGTTCCGTCTTCCCCGCTCCGCCTGGCCCGACGAGGGCGAAGAGCGGGAACGTCGGTATGGCATCCTTCATGTCGTCCTCCTCGTTGCCGTTATGGCAAACGCCGGTATACTGGCAGCAGGCGATTCTGTCAATCTATGCCCAAGCTCACCAATCTCATTTTGATCCGCGACGGGAATCGCATCCTGTTCGCGATGAAAAAGCGGGGCTTCGGCGCCGGGCGCTGGAACGGCTTCGGCGGCAAGGTGCAGCCGGGCGAGACGATGGAAGAAGCCGCCGTGCGCGAGACGCAGGAGGAAGGAGGCATCACGCCGAAGGACGTGCGGCGGTTCGCCGTGCTGGAGTTCCGGTTTGAAGGCGATCCGCAGGACGCGCAGGCCATCGACTGCCACTGCTTCACGACGAACGCGTGGGACGGCGAGCCGGTCGAGACGGAAGAGATGGCGCCGCGCTGGTTCTCCGTCGACGAGATCCCGTTCGACGACATGTGGCCCGACGACCGGCACTGGTTCCCGCTCTTCCTTGCGGGCAAAACCTTCGAAGGGTCCTTTCTTTTCTCCCAGGACCAAAAAACCATCCTGCACCAGGAAATCATTGAGCGCTAAATCTCATTTTGAATGCGCTCCCATGTGACCCCGCTGCAAGCTTCGACCTCTTCAAGAACGTATTTGAGAACCTGCTTCGGCAAATTCCGCGGTATTGTCACGGCCTTGTTGGTGCTCGGCCACGTCGCCTTGAAATGACTTCCGTTCCCGCCGATGGTGTCGATTCGAAAACCAAGGCGAACGAGCGTCTTGGTAAATTTTTTTCGTGGCAATTCCGCTGGCAATTGGCTAAGCGGGGGCATATTCCGCCTGCCGATCGCGCGCATCCCCGACTTTCCGGAGAGCGGCTTCACGCGCGTAGGACGCCGGAATATCGAAGGCCGTGAGAAGCGCGTCGCGGATCGAGGTATCGAGTTCCTGGCGCGTCGCGCCGGACGTCACGATGCTTCCATAGCGAAAATTCGCGCTGCGCGCGACGAACAACCCGTCATCTTGACTCTCGTCGAAGGTGATCGGACCGTACAGGCGGAAATAGCGTTCCATCTCACGAAGGCCGGACGGAACCGCGGCTTTTCCAAGCAGGATTTTTACGACGTAATCACGGACGACTTTCGCGATATTCATAAGGTTCGCATGTTTCCACGGCGAATCATCCTCGTCAAGCATTGTAACACAACGGCAAAGACCCTGCGTTCCCTTTTATCCTTTCATCGCGTCGAGTTCTTCCTCGATTTCCATCAGCCGGTTGTACTTGGCCAGGCGTTCGCCGCGCGAGAGCGAGCCCATCTTCGCGTAGTCCGCGTTCACGGCCACCGCGAGATCGGCGATCGTCGCGTCGACCGTCTCGCCGCTGCGGTGCGACACCGACACCTTGTAGCCCGCCTCCTGCGCGAGATTGACCGTCTCGATCGTCTCGGAGAGCGTGCCGATCTGGTTCACCTTGATGAGCACCGCGTTCGCCACGTGCCGCTCGATGCCCAGGCGCAGGCGCTCCACGTTCGTGACGAACAAGTCGTCGCCGACCAACACCGCGTCCTTGCCCGTCTCCTTCGTCAGTTTTTCCCAGCCGTCCCAATCGTCTTCCGCCAAACCGTCTTCCAGGGAAATGATCGGGAACTTCCGCATCCAGGCCTTCCACATCCCGATCATCTCGGCGCTCGTCATCTTTTTGCCGTCGACCTTGAGGTCGTAGAGCTTTTTCTTCGGGTCGTAAAACTCCGATGCGGCCGGGTCCATGGCGAGGAACGCGTCCCTGCCGGCGTGATAGCCCGCGGCGTCCACGGCTTTCAGGATCATCTTGAAGGCCTCCTCGTTGCGCGCAAAAGGCACGGCATAGCCGCCCTCGTCGCCGACCGTCGTGGCGTAGCCGGCCTTCTTGAGCAATCCGCCCAGCGCGTGGAAGATTTCCGCGCCGCAGCGCACGCGCTCGCGGAATTTCTTCTGCGCGGGCACGACCATGAATTCCTGGAAGTCCAAAATCCAGCCGGCATGCGCGCCGCCGTTCAGGATGTTCATCGTCGGCGTCGGCATGCGCCAGCCCGCGTGGTGCAGGTCGAAGGCGAAGCGCAGGTACCGGTACAGCGGCAGGCCTTTGGCCTTGGCGGCCGCGTGCGCGCACGCGAGCGAGACGCCGAGGATCGCGTTGGCGCCGAGCCTGGACTTGCCGGCCGTGCCGTCGAGCTCGATCATCTTGGCGTCGATCTCCCGCTGCTGCGCGACGTCCATGCCGCGCAGCGCCGGATAGATTTTCTCCTTGACGTTCTTCACGGCCTTCCGCACGCCCTTGCCGCCGTAGCGCTTCGGGTCGCCGTCGCGCAGCTCGAGCGCCTCGTGCACGCCGGTCGACGCGCCGCTCGGCACCGAAGCGGAGGCCGACGTCCCGTCTTCCAGGAGCACCGTCACATCGACGGTGGGGTTGCCGCGCGAGTCGAGGATCTCGTGCGCGTGGATGAATTCGATGGCGTGGGACATAGGAAGCGCGGGTTGTAGGTTGTAGCTGGTAGCTTGTAGGGGGACTACTGCAACGATGCAGACATTCGATTAAGCATCTTCATAACCTCCCGAAGCAGCGAATCGGATGCGTCTATGTCGGCTGGATTTCCGAAGGCAAGACGTTTCGTTATTTCCAACTGTGTTTCAAGTTCTGCGCCCGATGCGTAGGCAACGACGATGAACTGTCGAAAATCCTTGCGTGTGCCACGCCGGCGCCCTTCTGCGATATTCGACGGAATGGAGACGGATGCACGCCTCATTTGCTGGCTCAATCCGTACATCTCCGACTTTGGAAATGCTTCGGTCAGGCGATAAATACAAACGACAAGATCCATGGACTTTTGCCAGACGATCAAGTCTTTATGTGTCTGCACTGTATCTCTCACATCTACAAGCTACAAGCTAAAAAGCTACCAGCTACGCCCTCAGCGCTTCGACGCCGGGGAGTTTCTTGCCCGCGAGGAGCGCGAGCATGGCGCCGCCGCCGGTGGAGAGCAGCGTGAAGGCGTCGGCGAGATGCAGCTCTTCCATGAGCGGCACGGTGTCGCCGCCGCCGACCACCGTGAGCGCCGCGCCCGTGCGCGCGGCGATGGCCTGCGCCAGCGCGCGCGACGCCGCGCGGAACGCGGGAACCTCGGCGTAGCCGAACGGGCCGTTCCAAACCACGGTCCTGGCGGGGCGGACGCGCTGCAGGCAGGCGTCGACCGAGGCGGGGCCCACGTCGACGATGCGGTCCGACGGCCCGACGTCGGCGGCGGCGACCACGCGCGTCCGCGCGCCGGCGCGGAACGTCTTGGCCACGACCACGTCAACGGGCACGACGAGCTTGCCCTTCCCTTCCTGCAGGAGACGCCGGGCGTCGTCCACGCCCGCCTCGTCGTACACGGAACGGCCTACGGCATGTCCCTGCGCCTTGAGGAAGGCCGTCGCGAGCGCGCCGCCCACCAGCACGGCGTCGGCCTCCGGCAGCAGGCGCTCCATCACCGGCAGCTTGTCGTCCATCTTGAGGCCGCCCATCGCCAGCACGAAGGGCCGGCGCGGATGCGCGGCGGCTTTCGACAGGACCTCGACTTCGTGGGAGAGCAGCGGCCCGGCATAGCTCGGAAGCTCGGAGGCGATCGCGTCCACCGACGCATGCGCGCGGTGCGCCACGGCGAAAGCGTCGTCGACATAAAGATCGGCCAGCCGCGCCAGCTCGCGCGCCAGGGACGGGCTGTCCTGCTCCTCGCGCGGATCGAAGCGCACGTTCTCCAAGAGCAGTACGTCGCCGTCGTCCAGCCGCCGCGCCGCGCGCTCGACCTCCGGCCCGACGACGCCGCGCGCCATCTGCACCTTCACGCCCAGGAGCTCCGACAGGCGCTTGGCGACGGGACGGACGGAATACGCCGCCACGTGCTTGCCGGCGGGCCGGCCGAGATGCGTGCAGACGACGACGCGCGCGCCGCGCTGGCGCAGCCACTCGAGGCCGACGGCGGCGCGGGCGATGCGGCCGTGCGGCCCGTCCTCCGCGCGGCCTTTCTTGACGGGCACGTTGGCGTCGATGCGGACGAGCACGCGCTTGCCGCGCAGCGCGGCGTCGGATCGGAGAGTGCGGAGGCGCATAGCGTAGAGCGTAGAACGTAGAACGTAGAACGGCTGAAAAGCGAAGGAGGATGAAGAACAAAGATCTTTATCCGCCCATGCGCAAAAATCCGCTCAGGCCGCGCATCCAGAGGGAGACCGCGCGGCGCGGCGGCAGGATGGACAGGAAATACATCAGGTCGGCGGCCTTGCGCATCGCGTAGCCGAGCAGGCCTGACACGTGCGCGAAGCCGAGATCCGCGATCGCCCACGCGCCGCCCAGCGGCACCACGGTGTTCCACGTCGGCGGCGGGACGAACGGCACCGTCGCCTTGCGGTCCATCGTGCGGATGATGTTCTCCGCGAGAATCGCCGCTTCCTTGGACGCCGCCTGGCCGAGCGCCGGCACGCGCGCGCCGGTCGTCGGGTGCTTGGCCGCCACGGCGTCGCCGAGCGCCCACACGTGTTCCAGGCCGGGAACCGCGAGCGTCGCGTCCACGGGCACGCAGCCGCGCTCGTCCACGGGAAAGCCCCACGCCTTGATCGCCGCAAGCGGCTTCATGCCGGCCGCCCACACGACGACGCCGGCGGGCAGCACGCCCGCGGGCGACACGACGCCGTCCGCGCGGACTTCCTGGATCTTGACGCCCGTCCTGACGGCGACGCCGAGCGACCGCAGCCGCCGCTGCGCGAGCGCGCGCTGCGGCGGGCGGAACATGCCGAGGATGGACGGCGACGCGTCGACCAGCGTGACCGAGGACTGCGACGGACGGATGCGGCGCTCGCGCGCCAGCCGGCGCAGCGAAAGCGCGAGCTCCGAGGCGCCTTCGCAGCCGTTCGGCCCCCCGCCGACGACGACCACGTCGAGCCGCTCGCGCTTCTTGGACTTCAGCTCGTTCAGCGCGCGCTCGATGTGACGGCGGATCTTCAGCGCGTCCTGGAGCGTTCTCATCTTCACCGTGTGCTCCGCCACGCCGGGGATGCCGAAGCTCGCGGATTCCACGCCGAGCGCGAGCACGAGATCGTCGAACGGAACCGTCTCCCCGCCGGCGAGCTTCACCTGCCGTCCCTGCCAGTCGACGCCGTCGATGGTGGCGCGGCGAAAGGCGAGCCTTCCGTCCTTGCGGCGCAGGTACGGATTTTCCGCGTACGGCAGGCAGACGCACGCGCGCAGCTGGCGCTCGGCCTCCGTCTCCGGCTGGTCGAGCCCCGCCATGGCGACGCCGTACAGGAGGGGCGAATACACGTGCGCCTCCTCGGCGTCGATCAGCGTGATCGACACGTTGCCAAGCCGCGCGCGGCGCTTGAGCAGTTCGAGCGCGGTGCGCAGGCCGCCGAAGCCGGCGCCGAGGATGACGATGCGTTGCGGGTGCGGAACGGGCATAAGAAAGGCGAAAACGTAGAAGGCGTAGAAATCGTAGAATCGCTCGTCACGGTTGGGGCCAAACTCGCTCGTAGAAATGACGCGGACGAGATGCTTCTACGACTTCTACGCTCTACGAGCCCGGCGCAGCCGGGCGATTCTACGTCTTCTACGTTCTACGAGCGAGGCCGAAAGGCCGAGCGATTCTACAATTTCCCCACATGCTCCACCATGTCCATCAGACGCTGCGAATAGCCCCATTCGTTGTCGTACCAGGCGAGGATCTTCACCAAATCGCCGCCCACGACCTTCGTCATCTCCGCGTCCACGACGGACGAAACGGACGAGCCGATGAAATCGGACGAGACGAGCGGCACGTCGGACACGCCGAGGATCCCTTTCCAGCGCGCGGACTTCGCGGCCTTGCGGAACACGGCGTTGACTTCCTCGACCGTCGTCTTGCGCTTCAGCACGAACGTGAAGTCCGACAGCGAGACGTCGATGGTCGGCACGCGGATCGCCAGGCCGTCGAATTTGTCCTTGAGCTCGGGGATGGCCTCCGTCGTGGCGATGGCGGCGCCCGTCGTGGTCGGCACCATGTTGACCATGGCCGAGCGCGCGCGGCGCAAATCATGCGCCTTGCCGTGCGGCGGCAGGCCGTCCACCAAGTTCTGCTCGGCCGTGGCGGAGTGCACCGTCGTCATCATCGCCTTGGCGACGCCGAAGGCCTCGTGCATGATCTGCGCCACCGGCGCGATGGAATTGGTGGTGCACGACGCGTTGTTCACCACCTTGTCGGATTTCTTGCAGGCCTTGTGGTTGACGCCCATCAAATAGGTCGGCACGCCCTTGGCGGGCGCGGAGATCACCACCTTGCGCGCGCCGGCCTGCAGATGCTTGCTCGCGCCGGCCATGTCCGTGAAGCGTCCAGTCGATTCGATCACCACGTCGACCTTCATCTCCTTCCACGGCAGCAGCGTCGGATCCGTCTGCGCGACGACCGGAATCTTTTTCCCGTCGACGATCACGTGCTTGGCGTCGGCGGAGACGTCCGAGCTCCACGCGCGGAAGACGGAATCGTACGTCAGCAGGTGCGCCAGGACGGCGGGCTCCGTGAGGTCGTTCACGGCGACGAATTCGACGTTCTTGCGGCCCCAGCCGGCTTTGAAAACCGTGCGGCCGATGCGGCCGAATCCGTTGATGGCGACGCGAAGCATAGAAAAAGCCTTTAGCCATCAGCTTTTAGCCCTCAGCACGCATTTCTCTCCTGACGGCTGATGGCTGACGGCTGATGGCTGTATGTGAATAAAGCTCCCCGATTGTAACACCCGCGCCGCCGGAGCGGAACCGTTGACGAAATAGCAGAGGCGCGCTAGGTTCAGGCGTCCCGTTTGCCGCGGGAACTCACGACCTTTCACCGTCCGCCCTGGCTGGCGGATACGGAGACACGAAGATGGGACAAAGCGAACTCGAACGCCTGCAGAAACTCGTCGAGCAGTACAAGTTGGTCGAAGGCCAAGTCACGGCCAAGCCGCTCAAGACGTTCGACGATCTCGCGGCGGAAACCGACGTGCGCTTCGAGCGGCCGCGCTGGTGGCAGTTCTGGCGCACCGACGACTTCTCGTGCGAGGACGCGGGAGCGGAGAAGTCGTGCGGAAAGCACAAGAAGGAAAACGGGGAGATCTTGGGCATGGCGCTGATTTCGTTCATCGTGCTGCTGGTCGCAGCCTTGATCAACGCGAAAATGAAGAACCTTTACGCGGACGACCTTCATCTCGGTTCCGTTTTGCTCTTTGCGGCGACTTGGATACTTGCAACGCTCTCGTCGACGGCAATGGTCGATTGGTTCGACGCGAACCGCGCGTGGAAGGATCACGCGCACGACCGCGCGCAGCGCTTGAGCCCCGCGGGTCGCGTCGAAGCGATCACGAAGAAGAGCCGCGAGCAAATCGAGGCCTGGCGCGACGAGACCGTGGGCCAGTATGCGCCGCTCACGCGAGCGTCCGGCGAGGCCGGGGAACGCCTGCGGGTTGCGCGCGAACTCATCGAACAATTCCGCGCGCAGCAGGCGTCCGTGAAGGGCGACCTTAAAAGCGCCGTGGACGAAGGGCTCGCACGCGCGCAGCAGGCGGCGGACGCCTTCGAGGCCGTCAAGAACCGCGTAGACGAACTCATCGCCCGCTACGGCGCCTTCTTCAACGATTGCCTCGCGCCCGCCGATGTCCGCAAGCTGTTCGGCAGACTCGGGCAGCTCGAAGCGCAGGTGCAGGATTTGACCTTGCGCGCGGACGCCGCGATCATCGCGACGCAACTGCGCGTGCAGGCGCAGGTCGCTACGCTCAAGGAGACGGCGCAGGGCGTTTCGATGCGCGTCCCGGCGCTCACGGCGCTCGCGCACGACGATGCGTCGCTGCCCGAGCGGTCGGAGACGCTCACCGATGACATTCTCACGGCCATCGACGCGTGCCCAACAGAGCCGTCGTTCTCGGCCGTCGCCTCGACGCCCGTCTCCGCCTCCTGACGTCCGCACGCCCTTCCCCGCCCGCTCCCTCGTGAGCGCGGCGGGGTGTTTTTATCCACAAGCGACGGTTGACAAAGTCGGAACATCCTGTTTGAATAGCCTCATCACCTGAGGCTATTGGTGGTGTCAATAAAGAATCCCCCTGTGGTTGAAAAACCGCCGGGGGATCTTTATTTCGACCCGGGAAATGGAAACGGCGTGACGGGCCACGGGCCCGGGCACGGTTGCCTCAGGTGCATTGACACCACCTCATGCGGGTTCAACTCCCGCCGGGTCCACAATCCCGGGACCAACCGCCCCGCCTGCATGCAGGCGGGGTTTGGTTTGGCGTGAGACGTTCGGCGTAGATCACGTTTCCCACCGGCGACAGGCTCGGGAAGCCGGAGGAACCGTTCGCCGTCCTGATCCACACGCCCGACGACGGCCCGCCGTCGAGATTCAGGACCGAGGTCCACGCCACCGACAGCGCCGCCAGTCCGACGGAGAGCTCGCGCAGCGTGACGAATTGATCCGGCACGAGGCCGACGTACGCGCGGCCGGACGCGTCCAGGCCGAAGAACGTGCGGCGCGAGGCATGCCCCGTGTCCGCTTCGACGGCGGCGCGGCCGCGATCCACGAGCAGCGGATAGCTCTGCAAAGCGTCCGTGAATGGCGGCGCGACGAGGTCCGCGGCCGAGAGCACCCGGATGGACGGACGTGCGCCCAGAACGAGCAGCGCGGAGCGGTCCGCGTCGAAACGTCGCGCACCGACGCGCACGCCATTCGCCAAGAGATAGCCCGACGGAGAACCGTCCGCGGCGAAGTAGCTCCCGTTGGCGACGAACGCGGCGCCGGGGAGCGCGGCCGCCCACGCGGCGACATCCTTGCTCGGCGCCGAGGCCGCCGCCGGGTCATCCGCCGTCACCCGCCAGACGAAAGCACCAGCGGCAAAGCGATACAGCACGACGCGCGCCGGCGTGCCCGGCAGCGTGCCGTCCCATGCGTCGATCCCGTCCGCCGCGCGCGTCCATGCCGGCGCGGCGGGAGCGGCCGCCGTCGACGCAACGCGATGATGCGCCAATGCAAAAACGGCCGCCGCGGTTATGACGACGAGCGAGCAACCGACAAGGATGTTGCGAGGGCGCATAGGCGGATGATGGCGGGGACGGCGCGGCTATCGGCGCTCGGCACGGCGGCGGGCAAGCTCGTAGCGGAAGGCTTCAGCCTTCCACGTGACGCCCGCGTGGAACTCTAAAGGAATCCGCTACGTGGCTTCACGTCCTTCATCTCTTGTGCCTCGCCCGCCGCGGCATCGCCGGCACGTCGGCGCCAGCGGGGACCGGCACATGCGCGTGCATCAGGAATTGGTACGCGATCCAGCCGGCGAAGATGAGCGCGGCGGCGGAAACGATCGTCCACGACGCGCCGATCGCGCCGTACAGGATGCCGGCCAGGATGGGCCCGACGGCCCAGCCGAGATCGTCGAACAAATTGATCGCGCCGGAAACGGTGCCGTCCTCCACGTGCGTGCGGTCCAGCGCGTGCATCCACGACCACAGCGAGATGCTGGCCATCTCGTCGCCCGCCGTCGCGAGGAAGCCGAAGATCAGGAAGAGCCAGTCGAAGTGGAAGCCGAGGACGACGCCGGAGACGGAAAACAGCAGCAGGCCGAAGAAGACGAGCGCGCGCTTGTTGCCGCGGTCGGCCAGCGAGCCGAGCAGGAAGCCGAGCGCCACGATGGCGAAGTCGAACACGCCCAGGCCGAAGCCGAGAATTCCCGCGTGCGCCTCGCCGGCGATCACGAGCGGCACGACGAACCACACGACGCCGTAGAACGTCGAGGAGGCGAACGTGGAGATGAGCAGCATCGTGGAGGCGGGGTTCAGCCGGCGCAGCGCGGCGAGCACCGTGCCGAGCGCGTGGCGGCCGGCGAAGAAATCGTGCGTGGCCAGCTGCCGCCGCGTCTGGACGTTGCGCGTGCCGCGCGGCGCGAACAGCAGGGCCAGGATGCCGAGCAGCATGCCGTCGGCGACGATGAAGCCCATGGCCGAGGTGCTCGTCGAGAGGACGAAGCCGAGCACGGCGCTCGCGACGACGACGCCCAGGGATTCGAACACGTCGCGGAAGGAGATGAACGTCGCCGCACGTCCGTCGGGCGCTTGCGACAGGACGTACGCATTCACGCCCGGACCGAAAAACTGCCAGCCGGCCGTCGAGAGAACGAAGCTTGCCGCGTACGCGAACGTGGTGAAGCGGAACATCCATGCAACGCCGGCCAAAAGGAAGGCGGCCGTGCCGAACAGCAGGAATCTCACGTAGCCGCGGCGGTCCATCAGACGGCCGACGGGCACGTCCAGAAGAAGCTGGACGACGGAGCCGCCGCCGATGATGAGGCCGACAAGCCACACCGGCAGCAAGCGCGCCCCCAAGGGCGAGAGCAACGAGTAGTGCAGCGAGCCCGCGAATTTGAACAACGCGAGGAAAAGCCAGAACGGCAGGAAATGCCAGAGGATTTTTTTCTCCTGTGCGAGGGCGGGCATACCGCGTGCATCCTATCACGCCTGGCGCGGGCGAAACAAAACGCCCCGCCGGAGCGGGACGCTTTTCAGCCGATCTGGAACCGCGCGAAGCGGCTGACCTGCATGTTCTCGCCGATGGTGGATATCTTTTCCTTGAGCAGCTCGTCCACCGTCTTGTCCTCGTCCTTGACGAACGCCTGTTCGAGCAGGCACCTCTCCGCGAACCACTTGTCCATCTTGCCGTCGACGATCTTCTGCTGAATGTCTGCCGGCTTTCCGGCGACGTCCTCCGCGAAAAGCGCGCGCTGCTTTTCGACGACTTCCGGCGGCACCTGCTCGCGCCTCACGTAGAGCGGATCGGAAGCGGCGACGTGCATCGCCACGTCCTTGCACAGTTCGAGGAACTGCTCGTTGCGCGCGACGAAGTCCGTCTCGCACAGGATTTCGACCATGGCCCCCATCTTGCCGGATGCGTGGATGTAGGCGTACACGCGGCCTTCCCGCGTTTCGCGTTCGCCCTTCTTTTCGGCTTTCGCGAGCCCCTTCTTTTTGAGCGCCTCGGCGGCGGCGGCAAGGTCGCCATCGGTTTCCTCAAGTGCTTTCTTGGCATCCATCATGCCGGCACCGGTCATTTCGCGCAGCCGGGCGACGGTTTTCGCTTCGATCATAGGACCTATTGGACCTACAGGCCTTAGAGCCTTGGAAGGAATTAAGCGGCGGCCGGTTTGCGCTCCACGGCGGCCTTTCCGCCAGAGGCGGATCCGCCTGTGGCGGAGGCGGCGTCCGCCAGGCCCTCGAGAACCGCTTCGCGGGCGACGTCGGCTACCAAGGCGATCGACTTCACCGAATCGTCGTTGCCGGGAATCACGTAATCGACCGGCTCCGGGTTGACATTGCTGTCGCACAGGGCGACGATCTTCACGCCCATGCCGGCCGCTTCCTCCACGGCCGTTTTTTCGTGGCGGACGTCGAAGACCAGCACGGCCTCCGGGACATGCTCAAGGGCGGCGATGCCGCCGAGTTTTTCCGTCATCTCCTCGATCTGGCGGCCGATCATCACCTGTTCCTTCTTCGTGTATTTGCGCAATTCGCCCTTGTCGCGCTTGTCCTTGAGGTCCTTCAATTCCTTGATGGAACGCTTGATCTGCGGGAAATTCGTGATGGTTCCGCCGAGCCAACGGCCCGTGACGTATGGCATGTTGCATGCCTCTGCCGCGGCTTTCACCGACTCCTGCGCCTGGCGCTTGGTGCCGACGAAGAGGATCTTGCCGCCGCGCGCCGCGACGCCTTTCAGGAAGTCCGCGGCCGCCGCGAGCATCTCCCGCGTCTTGTCCAAATCGATGATGTGGATGCCTTGGCGCTCGCCGAAAATGAACGGCGCCATCTTGGGATGCCAATGCGCGGCCTGGTGGCCGAAGTGCACGCCCGCCTTCAGCATCTCTTCCGTCGTCGGAATCTTCGCCATACGCTGATCTCCTTTTGACTGCGGCGGGACGGTGGCTCGCCCGGGTTCGGCCCGGGAGGAGGAGCGCGTCGTGATCCGCCTGATGGGTTAATGGCTAACGCGCGGCAGTGTACGGGAAACGCGCCGGCGCGTCAAGGCAAAAAGAAAAGCAAAAAGAAAAGCCCGTACGCCCACGATGGACGCACGGGCCAAGAGAGCCGCGCCGGTTCACGCCGTCGGCGCACGCCGTGCCGGCGCGTGGCGGTGCTGCGCGACGTACAGCCCCGCCAGGCCGACCAGTCCGACGCCGAGGCACAGCGCCTGCTGCCACAGAGCGATCGCCGTCAAACCGACGAAGATCGCGCTTGCCTCGATGGCGAGCATGGCGATGGTGTTGTCCCAATACGCTTTATCCACGCCGAAAATGACGATGGCGAGGAGGAGGAAGATGAAAACAAGGATTGAGAAGGAGACAGCGGAATCGATTTGAACAACGACGATGAAAGCGGCGGCGGCGGCAAAGGCGGCGGCGGCGACGATGGCGACGACGTCAGTAGGGATGTTGGGAATGTCGCCTGTGGACATGGTGGTGACGAACATGACGCCGACGATGGAGCTGGCGAACATGATAACAGTGACCAACAGTGCTGCCTCATGCGGAGTTCTCTCAAAAAACTCCCCGAGGAGCTCCATCCCAATCACCGAGACCGTCATCACGACGGCCCAGAAAAGATTCCTCATCATCTCGGTCATCTCGGTCATCTCGTTCTCCTCGACGGCGCTCATGCGCCGCAAAAAATCTTGTGATCCGACTCCCTGTCGGACGAGGCAGCATGGCAGAAAACCGGCCGAGCGTCAAGCGGGCGGTCCCTCATCGGATGAACATCGCGTCGCCGAAGGAATAGAAGCGATAGCCCTGCTTGACCGCCTCCTCGTACGCGGCGAGGACGTGCTCGCGCCCCGCGAACGCCGAGACGAGCACGAGCAGCGTCGACTTCGGCAGATGGAAATTCGTGATCAGCGCGTCCACGATGCGGAAGCGGAACCCGGGCGTGATGAAGAGATTTACGTCGCCGACAAAGCCGTCCGCGGGGAGCGGGCAACCGGCAACAACCCCTAACCCCTCCTTGGAAAGGAGGGGACGCGAATAGACGCGTCCTCCCCTTTCCAAGGGGAGGCTGCCTGCTGGCCCTTCTTCGGCAGGCGGAGGGGTTGCCGCGGCAGCGCCCTCGAGCGCGCGCACCGTCGTCGTGCCCACGGCGATCACGCGGCGGCCCTCCGCCTTGGCCTGGTTGATCCGGCGCGCCGTGTCTCCCTCGATCTCGACGTATTCCGCGTGCATCTCGTGCTCCTCGATCGTCTCCGTCTTCATCGGACGGAACGTGCCGATGCCGACGTGCAGGACGATCGTCTCGAACTGCACGCCCTTCCCTTTCAAGCGTTCGATGAGTTCCGCCGTGAAGTGGAAGCCCGCGGTCGGCGCGGCGACGGAGCCGACGCGCTCCGCGTACACCGTCTGATATCGGTCGAACGCGTCCGGCGCGGTTTTGACGTACGGCGGCACGGGAATCTCCCCATGCGCGTTCGCGAAGGCGATCACCTCGTCCGCCGTCTGCGCGAAGGAAAGACGCACGCGCCCGTCCTTCTCCTTCGCGACGACCACGCACGACCATCCCTCAGCGAGCGCGATCACGTCGCCGACGCGCACGCGCCGGCCCGGCCGCGCGAGCGCCTCCCACGACGAGCCGGCGGCCTCCACACGCGGACGCAGCAAAAAAATCTCCACGTCCTTGCCGCCACCAGAACTCCCCCCTGCCCCCTCTTCAAAAGAGGGGGTGACGCGCCCGCGCAGACGCGCCTTGAACACCTTGGTTTTGTTCACGACCAAGACGTCGCCGGCCTGCAGCTCGTCGGCAATCTCGAAGAAGCGCTTGTGCCGCCATGGCGCAACATTTGCCCCCCTGCCAAGGGGGGCTGCCTGCTGGCCTTCCGTTGGCAGGCGGGGGGTATGAATGCGGTCGAGCGCCATCAGCCGCGACCGGTCGCGCGGTTCCACGGAGCATTGGGCGATGCGCTCGGGCGGCAAGACATAATCGAATTGCGAGACGGGCGTGGCCATAACGGGCAGGAAGCATACGTCGGCGGACGATGCCCGGCAAGCCTCGGGGACTTGACGGATCGGCGGCGCGGCGCTACGCTCGCCCGTCCACTGGCGGACAAAGGAGGTGACGGGCGATGGAAACGCTGAAAGATTGGGTCGCAAAAGCCGTGCAAGGTTTCGCCGAAGAATTCAGCGGCGGGGAATGCGTCGAGTTCGTCCTTCCGGACATCCGCGGCCCGACGCTGACGGACGAAGACACCGCGCGGATCGCCGCGCTCGTGGATGAGCTGCGCCTGGATCCCGTCCCGACGATTTGCTTCGCCTCGACGCAGACGGACCCCCCGCGGTCGTACGCGTTCTTCACGTACGAAGGCTTATCCAAGGCTCTCACCCGCCGCACCGTGGCGTTCTGACGGATGCGCGCGGCTCTCGCGCGACGCCTCTTCGGAGGCGTCGTTTTCTCTTGACGGACAAAACGGCCCCTGTTATCCTTCGACCCATCCTCTGGAAGGAGACAGGAGTTAGAACAAGAACGGGATGAACAACCCTTCATCCTCTTCATCCCCTTCCTACACTTCATCCCCTTTTTATGAAGCCCTCCATCCACCCCGAATACGTCGAGAAAGCCAAGATCACCTGCGCCTGCGGCGCCGTCTACGAAGTCGGCTCCACGTCGCCGGAGATTTCGGTCGAGCTGTGCGCCGCCTGCCATCCCTTGTACACGGGCAAGCAGAAGATTCTGGACACGGCCAGGCGCGTGGAGAAGTTCCAGGAAAAAGTCTCCAGGAAAGCCGTGAACGCCGTTTCCAAGAAGGAGAAACAGGCGAAGCGCGCCGCAACCCGCAAGGCCAAGGAAGCGAAGGCGTAAGGAAGGAGTCGGTAGACGGGAGCCGGCAGTCGGGGCGAACCCCTGATTGCCGACTACTGACTACTGACTATTTTTGTTTTATGCTGCTTTCGACTATGGATCTCCTGAAGGAACTCGAACCCGTCAAAGCGCGCGCCGCCGAGCTTGAGGCCGCGCTGGCCGATCCGGCGCTGTTTTCGGATCCCAAACGCCTGCGCGCCGTGAACGCCGAGTACAAGCGCGTCCGCGACGTGCTTGCCGCGGCCGCCGCGTACGAGACGGCCGCGCGCGATCTCGCCGACGCCAAGGCGGCGCAGGCGGACGCGGCGGACGCGGAGCTGCGCGCGATGGCCCAAGCGGAAATCGAGCGCCTCACGCGGCGTCTGCCCGCGCTCGAAGAGGCGCTGGCGCAAGCCCTCGTGCCGCCGGATCCGTTGGACGACAAGGACGTCATCCTGGAAGTGCGCGCGGGCGCCGGCGGCGACGAGGCGGCCCTGTTCGCGGCCGAGCTCGTGCGCTTGTACACGCTCTACGCGGAGCGCCGCGGTTGGAAGGTGTCGCTCGTGTCGTCGAACCGCAACGACGTCGGCGGGTTCAAGGAAGCCGTCGTGAAGATCGACGGCGACGGCGTCTACGGGCGGCTCAAGTTCGAAAGCGGCGTGCACCGGGTGCAGCGCGTGCCGGAAACGGAAAAGCAGGGGCGCGTCCACACGTCCACGGCCACGGTCGCCATCATGCCGGAGGCGGAGGACGTGGACGTGCGCATCGACCCGAAGGACCTGCGCGTCGACACGATGACCTCGGGCGGCAAGGGCGGCCAGAGCGTCAACACGACGTACTCGGCCGTGCGCATCGTCCATCTGCCCACCGGCATCGTCGTCCAGTGCCAGGACGAACGCAGCCAGACGCAGAACCGCGAGCGCGCCATGGAAGTGCTGCGCGCGCGCCTGTTCGCCCTGGAACAGGAGAAGCGCCGCGCGGAGCGCGAGGCCCTGCGCCGCGGGCAAGTCGGCACGGGCGAACGCAGCGAAAAGATCCGCACGTACAACTTCCCGCAGGACCGCCTCACGGACCATCGGCTGGAGGAAAACTTCCACGACCTGCCGGGCGTCATGGACGGGAATCTCGATCCTGTGATCGACGCGCTGCGGCGCCGCGAGCGGGCGCAGCGGGCGGAAGGCGCGCTTTGACGACTTATCCCTTATCGAATCATGGTATGCCAGAACGCATGACGCCGCCGCAGGCCAACCGCGTACAAGCGTTTGAAACGTTGAAGGCGCTCAACGACGAAGTCGCCGTGATGGAATCGTCGTTCACGGAACTTGCGCACCGGTACGGAGCCCTGAGGAGCGTCATCCTGCACGCGCAGGACACGCTGCCGGAAGGCGCCGCCAAACGGCGGCGTCTGGAGGAACTCGCCCGTCAGGGCCGCGGCATCATCGCGGAGGCGAACCGTCTCTCCATGCGCATGGCCGTGCTGCAGGAAGCAGGCGAAGAAGTTTCGACGCACCATCATCTGCCGCAAGCCTGATATGCAAGCCGTCATCCTCGCGGCGGGAAAAGGCACGCGTCTGGCGCCGCTC
The DNA here is from genome assembly GCA_021789915.1 of bacterium. Lineage (GTDB taxonomy): Bacteria > Patescibacteriota > Patescibacteriia > UBA9934 > GWF2-40-263 > JAJYIV01. The sequence continues at coordinate 18,754 of JAJYIV010000010.1, forward strand.
ACGAACGCCGTGCCGAAGGCCCTTGTCGACCTTGGCGGCGGGCGGACGCTGCTTGAAGCGATCCTCGAACAGCTGCCGGAAGAGGCGGACGAACTCGTATTCGTCGTCGGCCATCTCCAGGAACAGATCCGGGAACGTTTCGGCGCATCCTGGAGCGGGCGCCCCATCCGCTACGCCGTGCAACAGCCGCTGGACGGCACGGGAACGGCGCTTCACGCCGCGCGGATGATGTTGCGCGGAACCTTCCTCGTGGTGAACGGAGACGACGTGTACGCCGCCGAGGATTTGGAGCGCTTGATTTCGCATCCGCTCGCCATCCTCGTGCAGGCGACGCGCGAGCGGCTTGCGCACACCGCACTCGTTTCCGGCGACGGGCGTTTTCTCGGCCTGGAAAGCGACCCGCCGCCGGCTCAGCCGCATGTGCGCGTGTGCGGCGCGTACGTGCTCGACGAACGGTTCTTCCGGTATCCGCTGGCGGCCATCGACGTCCGCGGTCGGCGCGAATACAGCCTGCCGCATACGCTGGTCGAACTCGCCAAGGACGCGCCCGTCGCCGCCGTGGAGGCGACGCGCTGGCTGCCGGTGGGGACGCCGGAAGAACTGGAGGCGGCGCGGCGGATGAGAAGAAAGATGGTCGATGAGTAGGCGATTGGGCGCGTGCATCGTCCGGCGCGCCCCCGTTTCCTTTTTTCCGCCCGCATGGAAAGATGCGGCCGGGAGGAGAACCCATGCGTTCCTTGTCTGATCTGCTGCGCGTGATCGGCTATGCGCCGAACGCCTTCGCCTGCGTGCTCGCCCAAACGGCGGCATGTCGGACGGTCGCCATATCCAAGCGCCGTGGCGGCGTGCGCACGCTGACGATTCCGCCGCCGCCCGTCCGCGAAGCGCAGGCGCGTTTCGCGCGCTGGTTCCTGCACTTCGCGCCCGTTCCCGTCTGCGTGCACGGCGGCGTGCGCCGGCGCAACGTGCGGACGCTCGCCGAGACGCACCGCTTCGCCGGCTCGATGGTCACGTTCGACCTGCGCGACGCCTTCACACAGGGGACGATCCCGCGCGTGCAGGCCGTGTTCCGCCGACTTGGTTTCGATGCCGAAGCCGTCAAGGCGTTCACGCGTCTGTGCACGTTCGGCGGCTGCCTGCCGCAGGGAGCGCCCTCGTCCAACGCGCTGTGGAACCTCGTGTGCGCCGACCTGGACGCGCAGGCACTTGCCTTCGCCGCCGCGCACGGTCTCGTCTTCACGCGCTACACCGACGAGCTCACGTTCTCGTCGCGCGCGCCGTCCATCCCGCCGGACGTACGCGCGCATGCCGCGAGGGTCATCGCGGAAGCGGGCTTCGCGTCCAACGCGCGCAAGACGCGTTACCAGGAATCGCGCCGCGGCGCCCTGATCGTCTGCGGCGTCTCCATCCATGGCGGCCTGATCACGCTGACACGCGCCGAGCGCGAACGCATCCGCGCCATCATCCATTTGGCCGCCACGCGGCCGGGAATCCCGCGGGCGTACGTCGAGGCGCAGGTGGGGCGCGTGCGCGGCCTGGCCCGCGACCGGCGCGGCCGCGCGGGATTGCCGAAGCGGCTGCGCGAGCCGTACGAACGGTATCGCCGCTTGCAGACCAACGGATAAGCGCGTACGCTCGCTTCAGCTGGCCGCCCTTGTGCCATGAATAAGGGATCGGGAGGGCATCCGCCTTCCCGACGACAGGAAGTACGAGCCCGTCGGTTTTCCCTTTCGGTCGGCGGCATCCGCCGGCTCACCTCGCGCGCGTGCGCGTTCCGGCTCTCGTACCGGAAGGAGGCACCCGGCCGCTGCCCGGACGTCCGGCCCGTGTCCGCTCCTTCATCCACGCTTCCCGCGTGAATTGGAGGGCGCGGACCGGACGCCCGTTCTCGACCCCACGCGGGGTCTTTTCTTTTCTGCCGTGAGCCATTAGCCTTGAGCCACTGGGGATGGGCATTGGCGGAGCGGCACGGACAAGGCGTCCCCCTCCGGCCGGCTGCGCCGGCCATCTCCCCCTGCCTAGCAGGCTCTGCCGGGCCGGATGAGGGCGCGCAGGCGGGAGGGTTGTAGAAGAGACACTGGGCGCATTCCACGGCAACCACCCCTAACCCCTCCTTGGAAAGGAGGGGACGCAAAAGGACTCGCGCGGCTGGTTCCTCCCGTCCCTCAAGTCCCTCAAGTCCCTCTGTGACTACCTACCTCGAAGCGCTCCAATGGGCCAACGAGATGCTCCGCGCCGCCAGCGGCCGCTTCGCGTCGCCCATGCTCGACGCGGAGGTCCTGCTCGCGGAGGCGACGGAGATTCCCCGCTCCAGGCTGTTCCTCCGCTTCGATGCGCCGCTGCGGCCCGACCAGATCGGGCGGTTCGAAGGATTCGTGCGCCGCCGCGCGGCCTTCGAGCCCGTCGCATACATCGTGGGCCGCAAGGAATTCGCCGGCCGTCTTTTCCGCGTGAATCCGTTCACGCTAATTCCCCGCCCCGCGACGGAGGCGCTGGCCGCCGCCGCCATCGAGCTGGCCGGCGAGGGCAGCCGGGACGCGACGATCTTCGCCGACGTCGGCACCGGTTCGGGCGCCATCGCCGTCACCCTGGCGGCCGAGACGCACCTGCCGGTCATCGCGACCGACGCGAGCCGCCCGGCGCTCGCCGTCGCGCGCCTCAATGCCGAAGCCCACGGCGTGGCCGGTCTCGTCGAAGGGCGGCACGGCCGCGGGCTGGAACCGGTGGCGCGCGTGTGCGAGGCCGTCCGCGCGTCCGGCCGCCGCCTGCCGTACGATCATCTCATCCTCTGCGCCAACCTGCCGTATCTCCCTGAAACGCGTTGGGAGGAATTGCAGGAGGACATTCGCCGGTACGAGCCGCGTTCCGCGCTTCTGTCCGGCCCCGACGGCCTGCGCGACTATTGGGAACTGTTCCGCGCGCTCAAGAGCCGACGCGCGGTTTTGCCCATGCGCGCATCCTGCATCATCGAAATAGACCCGACGCAGGCCCTGACGGCGCCGGCGCTCATCCGGCACGCCTTCCCCGCCGCATCCGTGCGCATCGCCAAGGATATGGAAGGATTCGACCGCGTGGTGATCGTCACGGGGTTGTGATGAAAAAATCGGTTCTTTTGCTTCTGAAGCGTTTGCTTTTTGTTCGGCGTTGACAGCCTCCGTGCCAACCGTCGAAAACGGCTTGTCGAAGGACGCCCGAGGGAGGCTTGACGGTTTTTTCAGGAAAAAAGGAGCGGGATTCCGTCTTCCCGAGATTCTTTTATCCACAGGACGCCTCACGACGCATGGACGTCGATGGCGTCCCGGTACGCCTCCAACACGCGTTGCCAGTGTTCTTCGGCCTGAAACCGGCGTTCCACGGTTTCGCGCGCATGGCGGGCCAGGCTCGACCGGAACGGCTCGTCGACGGCGATGCGCTGCAGGGCCTCCGCCCAGGCACGGACGTCCAGGGGCGGCAGGAGCCAGCCGTTGAAGCGGTCTTCGACGATTTCCGGCAGGGCCCCGGCATCGCTGGCCAAAACCGGCTTGCCGCGCGCCATCGCTTCCAGGGCGACGAGCCCGAAGGTCTCGCGCATGCGCGACGGCATGGCGACCGCCAGGGCGCCTGCGTATTCCTCTTCCAGCGCGGCGCCGGTCTTATATCCGGCGAACGCGACGTTCGGCATGTCCTGCGCCAAGCGCTTCAACGCCGCTTCCTGCGGACCCGCCCCTACGAAACGAAAGGAGAGCCACGGCAAAAGGCGCGCCGCGTCGAGGAGCGTTTCCGGCCCTTTCACGGCGGCGAAGCGGCCGACGAACAGCACGTACCGTCCCGTCCCATAGGCGGGACGGATGGCGGACGCATCCAGCCCGAACGACAGGACGCGGATTTTATGCGCCGGAAATCCGGAGGCTTTCAACGCCTCCGCCAGCGAGGCCGACGGGCACAGAAAGAAATCGACAAAGCGCTCGTACAGCCGCAGCCGACGATGGAACGCAAAGACGGCGGCCTGCAGGAAACTCGCCGCGTACGAATGTTTGTGAAAGCGCGTCGCGGCGGCGGAGAGCACGCCCATGCCCTGCACATCCGGCCCGCAGCCGGGCGCCCAGCGGTCGTACTGCGGCGACACGAGATGGTGATCATGAACCGTCATTACCGTCGGCACATGCTGCAGGTGCAGCGTGTGCAGGATGGACGGGGAGATCTGCGTGTAAACGTTGTGGAGATGGCAGACATCCGGCCGCGTGTCGGCGATCAAATGCGCCAGCTTGCGGCGCGCTTCCAACGAATACGCCATGCGGCCGGCCGTGCGCAGCGCCTGCCAGCCGGCATCAAACGGATGCCGCGCAGCCTCGCGTGCATCGACGCGCTCCGTCCGTACGTAGGACGGAAAATAGCGCGCAAAGGGCGTGGGAAAATTGTCCGGATGCGCCATGGCGAACGGAATCACCGTCTGTCCGTGCGCGGCCAGCCAGGCGGAGAGGTCGAACACATAACGATCGGCTCCCCAGCGCGGGAAATAGAATTTGTTGGCCTGGATGATGGTCATACGCGTTTTTTTCCGACTCCCGCCGGGAGCAGGCAAAGGACGAAGCCGCCGCAGAGCCAAAGGTAGAATCCGAACGTGCGTATCTCGAATGCCGTGGAGAGGAAGCCGATCAGCGAGGCGCCCAGCAGGGCGGCCGCATAGCCGGCCCCCAGGCCGCGGGAAAACGCATCGGTTCCCCGATGCGCCAGGCGCCAGGCATTTCGAAACAGGAGAGCGAACATCCAGAGGAAGACGATCAGCCCGAGCGTGCCCGTTTCACCCCAGAGGGAAAACCAGTTGTTGTCGATGTACCCGTCCGTCCCGTAGACGCCGAACGGGAGGTTCAGCCGGTCATACGCCGCCGTCCGATGCAGCGCGGCTGCCGCTCCCCCGCCGTATTGGCCCGGCCCCACGCCGAAGAACGGCGCGGACCGGACGACGGCGCGCGGCGTTTCCACGATCCAGTACAGGCGCCCGAGGCCGTAGTATTCGCTGACCCAACGCGTGTAGCTGAACGTCTCGAAAAAGCGCTCGGCCAGCGTTTGCCCCGGTTCCTCGACGATGACGCTCACATTGAGCTTGGAGAAGACCAGGTAACCGGCGAGGAGCGCGACCGCCACCAGAAAGGCTGCCAACGCGCGACGGTCGCGGTACAGGATGACGGCGATGAACAGCGCGGCGCCCAGAAAAGCGAACCAGGAGGCGCGAGAGTAGGTCAGCACCAGCGCGGGAATGCCCAGCGCCAGAAGCCACCACAGCTCGCGGCGTATCAAGCGCACGCGGCTCCACGCGGCCCGGGCGCCGGAAGACGCTGCCGAAGCCAAAGGCTGATACAGAAATGCGACGGCAAAGGCCAAAAAGAATCCCAGGAATTCGCCGAGGCGGTCATAGCGGCCCAGCGTCGCGAACACGCGCGAGCCCGGATCCCAGAACTCCGACACGCCGGACGTCAGCGTGATGTCGCTGAACTGGCGGGCCGCGGACGGCAGAAGGAAAGCATCGAGCTGCCCGCCCGCAAAATGCTGGATCAAACCGAGCGCCGCCTCGAAGGCAGCCACGCCAAACAGCGCGATCGTCAGACGGCGAATGTACGCCTGGTCGGGTTCAAGCTGGCGGACGATGAAAAAGAGAAGGATGAAACGGATGATTTGCCGAATGCCGAGAACGGCGACGAACGGCGGGACGGCGTTGATCAATGAAGAAGCGGCGAGAATGACGAGGAAGATGGCGAACGGAACGTCGAGCGGCGAAGGATGCCAGCGCGCCCGGCCGCTTGCCAATCTCCACAAAACCAATGCGACGAGACAATAGATGAGGATTTCCGGAACGTAGCGGACGAAAACGTAAACGGCGTCGGGGAGGAATTTCAATAAAAGGGGTTCGAACGGAAGATACACGGCCAGCGCGAACAAGGCCGTGAGCGGATGACGTACGGCCCAAACGGCGCCGACCAAGGCAAGCACGACGATGGGGACGAGCCAGGCGGACGCGAACAATTGCAGCGAAATGAGAAAAGCCAACAACGCTCCGCTTGCGAGAAGCAGGATCCGACGGGAACGATCTGACGCGACAGCCGCCTCCATAGGATGACTGCATGGTATCACGAAAGAGCGCCTGCGACTGAGCGTTTGGACAAAAAGAAAACGGGCCGCCGGATGGAACATGATGTTCCGAGCCGACAGCCCGCAAGGTTGTGCCCGTCGTCAGTTGGTGACGATGGGGTTCGGGTAGGCGGTGGTTCCGCAGAAGTCGATCACGGCCTCCGCGCCGTTCCCCACCGCACCGCTGGCGCTGCGTCGCGCGACCGCTGTGGCGTCGGTCTTGGCGCTCGTCTGGGAGTTGACCCCGTAGACGTTCGTCTCGAGCGTCGGTGCGGAGTAGTTCTCGGCGAGGTAGTGGCCGTTCGACAGTCGAGCGGTCACACGTATGATGCCGACGCTGCCGTCGATGCACAGCGTCGACGTGCTGCCGCTGCCCGAGAGCGTGCCCACGGAGTGCCAGGCGTTCTTCCCGAGCGACGAGTAGTCGCCGCCGAGAGGAATGGCCTCGTACCCGACCTCGGTGAGGCTCGAGGCGGAGAAGACCACGGCGGTCTGCCCGCTCGAGCAGGGGTTGGTGACGGTCGTGCCGCCACCGTTGCTCGAGGACGTCGAGTTGGCGACGCACTGGCCGCTCGCCGAGTCGAGATGCTCGTTGGCGGCGCACGTCGCCGCGCCGTTGTTCGCGAGGCCGCCGCAGGCGGCCAGGCTGAGGGCGGCCGCGGCCGCCAGGATCAAGCGCTTCATCGTTCCTCCGATTCCAGGGAGACGTCCCCGGACAGCTGCCGCCTTTTCCGGCATGAGGCGAATGCCGAGAGCATCCATCTCCTGCCGGAAAAACACGGCTCGAAGGAAGGCGTCAATCTAACAAAAGTTGTCCTCTCTGTCAAGAGCTCGGCCAAAGAGCTCGGCCAAAGAAAAATGCCCCGTCCCACGCGCCTCCGGAAGTCTGGAGGGCGTGAGGCGGGACTGAGAGAACCGGCTTCAGAAGAGCGGAATCGGGACCGAGATCCCGACGTCCAGTCCGATGCCGGCGCCATCGGCGTGGACGATGTCCGTGCCGCCGGGAGCCTGCGCCGAATCCCACTGGTAGCTGATGGGCAACGTGACCGTCAGTACGAAGTGGGAAGCGGGCTGCCACTCGAGAGCTGGATCGATCTCCAGCCCGAGGCCGGCCACGTGCGCAGGGTCGAAGCTCGGGGCCTGGCCGGTCGCGGCGTAGAACAGCCCACCGCCGAGGCCGAACTTCACGGCGTCGCTCCCCCACGCCATGTCGACGGCGCGGAAGGCCACGCGGTTGCCCCACGTGGTGCCAGAGCCGCCGGTCTCGGCAACGCGGGTCCACTGCGTGTTGAACCGCAGCTTGCCGATGCCGAAGCCGATCTCGGGGCCGGCACCTGCGCCATTGCCGCCGCGCAGCGTCTTCCCGTCCGCCTTGACCTCCGGCTGAGAGAGCGCTGCCCCGGCGTCGAGGCCGAAAGACATGCGGAAGCCTTTCTTCAAGGTCTTCGCGGCGGCCGCGGCGGTCTGCGCCTGCTCCTGGGCTTTCCGAGCCTTCTGATACACGCTTCGTACCGTGGGCTCGAGGCCCTCGCAGCGGAACAGGACGTCGTCGGGCACTTCCTTGCCCGCCGCGATGAGTGCCTTGACTTCATTGCAGGCAGCCTCATCACCGCCGCTCAGGACGCCGTCGATGGCGTCGATGTTGGCGCCGTTCTTCTTGGCCGCGGCGGCGTTCGCCGCGATCCGTGCGTCGGCGGCCTTGCTGGCGGTCTCGAGCAGCGCGAGACGACTGGCGATGGCCTTGGCATCGGCCTCGGCCTGGTCGGCGGCCTTCTTCGCGGTGGCGGACTGGTCGTTCGCCACTGCGACCGCGGCCTTCAGCCCCTTGTTCTTACAGGCCTTCAGGTCGCGCGCCTTGGCCTTCTTGCCTCGAGCGCCCTTGGCGTACTTGTTGGCCGCCAGGCGCCGACAGGCGGGATCGCCGTCGATCTCACGAACGGAGTGGTACGCCGCCCAGCGAGTGCCCACCGTTGCCGCCCACGCCTCGCACTCGGTGGTCTTGTGAACCGCGCGAGCCGAGCCCGTGTCGGTGTCCAGGTGGCAGAATGCCGCCAGCCCCTTCGCCGACGACAGGTCGCAGAAGCAGTTGGTGACGACGTAGCTGCCACCGCCCGCCTTGCAGTTGGTCTGCTCGGCCGCTTTCACCTCGGGAATGCCCAACCGCTTCGTGCACTGATTGGGCATCACGGGCGTGAGGCCCAAGTCGAGCCCGCTGACCGTGCAGCCGGTGGTGCCGTTCTTGCACTTGATGGACACGCCGGACGATCCCGGCGCGGCGTTGACCGCGGGCGCGGTCTGCGCCTGGGCCGTCGAGACGACGAGCGAGAGGACGGCCGCGATGGCCGCCATGGACGTACGCGTCATGACGTGCTCCTTCCGGCCCTTGCGGCCGCTGGGGTTGAAGAACTTCGACATTGGAACCTCCCGTCGGGCTTCCAGCCCGCTCGGGTGATCGGAGGCAGATCCATTCTGCCATCCCGCCGCCCGAGGGGGTGGCGCCCGTTTGTCTCTTCTTGAACCGGTTGTAAAGGTTCGTGAGAGGCTGCGAACGGGCCAAGACACGCGGGCAGAAACCGCGTCGCCTGGTCCGTCCGCAGACTCGGGTGGCCCGGCCTTCGCATCGCCGTAAGGAGGAGGTACGACGAACGGAGACCGGACCGCCTGAATCGGCGGAATCCGCAAATTTCGAAGGGACGAACGTATCACAAGCGGCCTATCTTGTCAAGAAAGCTCGGGGATTGGAGCGGCTGACAGGAAGATGCCGCAAAAAACGTGCTTGTGGACAAAGGAACTCATCCGCCTATTTCAGCGAAAAAATCCAGCATTGACCCGACATACGACCCGTGTTAAAACATTCCGCGTTCCACGCCCGTTTCGGCGGCTTGGTACAGCGGTCGCGATGCCTCCTCCTCACCGTGATTCGCCAGGCCAAGCCGCCCAAGCGGGTGGAAAAAGAAGAACCAAGATTCAAAAAGGACCAAATGAAACAAAGAACCAAGAACCAATTGGGTTCTTGGACCTTTGCCTCATTTGATCCTTTTTTGGTTCTTGGACCTTTGCAGCCATTTGGTTCTTTTCTCATTCACTCCTCATGCGCCAGCTGATGCCGTCGGCGCACGCGCTCCGCGCGCATGACCGCAAACAGCGCGCCGACGAAAGCGCCGAGGAAAAGGCCGGAAAGGCCGTTTGCCATCAGATTGGGCTTTACCGGCCACTTCGAGTTGAGCGGCGCATCCACCAGCTTGACCTGGACATTGCCGCCCGAGGTGTAATCGCTCACGTGTTTTGTGAGGACGAACGCGATGGCGCGCGCGAGCTGCTCGGCCTGGGCCGGATCCTGATGATACGCGGTGATCGTGAGGAAGCCCGTCCCGCTTGCAACGCTCGCGTCCACGGACTGCTTCCACGCGCGGCGGCGGGCATTGTCGTCCGTCGGAAACGTCTTCGGATCGATGCTGAAGCCCGACGACATCACCTGGTCATAAAACGATGTCGTGTAAATGACGGTGACGAGGTCGTCCGCGATGCGCTCTTCCGAACGGCCGGCCGTGTAGGCGTCCACCGCGCCGACGTCCTGCAGGATAAGCAGCTTGACCGTGGACGAATAGCGCAGCGGTTGGAGAAAAGAGAGGCCCAGGGCCAGCACCAGGCCGGCAATCGCGAAATTGGCGATGGCCCTCCATCCATGAGTCAGATCCGATGCATAGGCGGAACGCGGCATATCGCCTGAAGTATATCAGAAACCGTTATGGCAAAACCAGCGTGACATCCATCTGCGCCGCGCCGCGCTGCAGGGCGGCCGCGACGGTCTGCTTCGGTGCGTCGCCCAGCAGCAATTCATCGAGCGGATGCGCCGCGTCGACGGTGCGTCCGTCCCACGCAAGAAACACGTCGCCGACGCGCACGCCTGCGGCTTCGGCCGCGCTGCCTTTGGCGACGGACAAGACCCGCGCCCCCACGTTGGGAGCGGATGACGGCGACGCGGCCGGGAGAAGGATTTGGGAAAGATCCGCCGCCGTGACGCCCAGCGAGGCGCGCTTCACCGTCTGATCCGCCAAAACGGAACGGACGGCAGGAAGCATCCCGTTGACGGGAGACAGCGTCGCGTCGGCCGAAACGAAACCGAGGAAATTCCCCGTTCCGCCGAACCACGGCGCTCCGGCCGAGGAAGCGGGCGCGTCCGTGGCGATGCGGCGGGCCGGGCGGTCGGATGCGTAATCCGCCGGACGCGTGACGGATATCACCGTGGCGCGTCGGAAAGATCCGCGGCCGTCCAGGAGCTCGCCCTCGTCCCCTGCCTGAACGCCGAATGCGTCGCCAAAACCAACTGGCGACAAGTCCTGCGCGTCCACCTTCAGGAAAACGGTTTCGGACACGGCGTCGGGGATCTCCCGCTGCACGGCATAGACGCGGCGGCCGATCAGAGCCGTCAGCAACGGACGGCCCGGGTCGGACGCCAAGATCCAGCCGTCGGACGTGAGGACGATTCCCTGGCGGTCGGCGTGGAACGGATCGGGCGCGTCCGTGCGCGCGGCGTACAATTGCGCCGTGGATGCGAACGCCTGGTCGCGGATGTCCGCGAAGGCGGGAGAAGCCGGGGAGCGCGGCGCGCGGAGCGGCGAGACGGCGCTGCCCAGGCTGGCCGCGTAATCGGACACGTAGGCGGTGGTCCACGCGGCGCCGATGACGCCGCTCGCGGCGCCGACCAGGAGGGAGAGGACCATTACGCGGACAGCGATGGACAGAGGAAGGTGGGGCATACGAAATCATCATTGCCACGCGGCGGTTCCAAGCAGCACGGAAGCCAGCACGACGCCGGCGGCCACGTAGCGGACGGCCAGCGGACGGGTGAGCTGCTTGAGAAAGGACGCGCGGGACAATCCGAGGAACACGTACAGGACAAGGGTCAGGACGGCTGCGTCAACATAAAATCCCGTCGGGAGAAGCGCCAGGGCCCAAACCGACTCTCCGGCCGCCACGCCGGCCGCCACGCCGAAGACTGCCGCGCGTCGCCCCTCCATCTTGCTTGCCCACAGCGCCTGGAAGACGCCGTAGCCGGCAACGACGGCCACGGCCGGGACCAGGACGGCGAACGGCGCTTGCAGGAAGACCCGCGTGCCGAATGCGACGGCGCCGGCGCAAAACACCGTGACAAGATTCATGCCAAGCGACACGTGCTGAATGGCGAACGGCTGGTACAGTGCCGGTGCGTGCACGTAAGTAAAAACCTGTTCCGCGTAGAAAAAGAGGGTTAGAGACGCCAACATGGCAAGGGCGACGCGTCCCGCGACGGTCTCCGCGAGCAGGAAGAGACCTTGTACGGACGCAAGGAACAGAAGGGACGGCAGGATCAGATGCCAGGACGACGCGCGGTGCGACGCCCATCCGCCCAGGCGCGCGAACAGAAAAAAGCAGAGGACGAGGGAAACAAACAGCGGCCACAGCGGAAACAGGCCCCAGGGCTGCATGGCCGCCCAAAATCCGGCCGCCGAAACGATGAGCAAGGCGAAAGGAGTGATCCGGTGAAGCAGTATCATACGCATCACTTGAGGACGAACGTGCCTTCCAAGCGCAAGGATCCGTCCTCAACGTCGACGCGCGTGAACACGGCGACGTTCTTGACCGCCGAGTCCGCCGCCTGCAGGGCGGCGCGAAGGGCGTTCTGGCCGGACTGCGTGATCCAGGAAGGGATCTGAAGATCGCCGACCCATGCCTCCGTCAAATCGGCCGACAGGGACTGTTGGTCGACAAAAGGCCGGACGTACAGGCGGACGGCCGAATGGACCGGATTGTTCTGAAGCGGCAGATAGACTTCCATTCCCTTTTCTTTCGAAAGGGCAATCTGGGCCTGCGCCATGTCGAACGGAAATTGGGGCGCGTGCGGCGGGGCGGATGGCGCGCCGGGCGGAGGGGGAATGTTCGGAAGTTGCACCTGACGTAGCGTCGCCGTCAGAACGGATTCGGGAATCGTGTAAGAGAACGAGCCGCCCGGTTTCGGCAATTGGGAACCGAACTGGGTGAGTTTCGCAAAAAGATTCTGCAGGGCTTGGTCGTTCAGAGCGCCCGAAAGGGCCGCCGGATCGCCGGCGTTTTGCGCCGACGCCAAGGCCTGCAGCGTCTCGGGCGGCAGCAGGGAAAACGTCGAGGCCGGCGGAACGGTCACGACATGCACGGGCTCCGGCCGGCGATAGACAAGGGATGTGAAGACGGGAACATCCGCAAGACCGGCCGCCGCCGCCACATAGGCTCCGGCGCCAAGCACGACGAGCAGAAGCACCAGCGGGACGCCCAGGCATCCAAGGCAGGCGCAGCTCCACGGGCTCCTTGCTTTTTTCGGCGCGGCCGAAGCGGTCTGCGCCGCCGGGGAAACGAGTGGGTCCATAAAGGTCGCGGGCATCCTAGCGCACCCACGGGTTCGCCGCCACCGCGGCATCGAGCAGGTCCTGTCCGTCCTGCAGGGCGGCCGCATCGCCCTTGTAGCCGTCCGACAGGCGGCTTAAAGCCCGCGCGAACGCAAGATGGATGGACATGTCGTCCGCCGGCACGCGCAGGGCGAGAACATCCGACAGGGCTTTCCCCACGCGCGCGGCGCGATCCCTGGCCGCGGAGTCCAGGACGGGCCCGACGGCCTGGCGCAAAGCCGTCCGGTAGCCGGCTTCGGACGCGGCCGAGACCGGCGCCGGGGCGACGGCCGGAGCGCGGAAGGACCAGAACATCCACGCGCCCAATCCAATCGTCAACAGGACGAGCACAGCGGGAAGAAAGGAAGGGTGGCGATGGATCATCATAAGCGGTTGGACGGCTTGCTGAACAAATCCTCCAGCAAGGCGGCAGCCATCGTGGCGACGGGAATGGCCAGGAACGCACCGAAGACGCCGCCCACCTTGACGCCGACAAGCAGCGCGACGATGGACACGACCGGATTGAGCCCGGTCGCCTTCTGCATGATTTTCGGAACGAGGATGTGGGCTTCGACCTCCTGGACGATCAGAAAGAGGACGAGGACGGACACGGCCAGCAGCGGCCCTTGGGCAAGGGCGATGAGCGCCGCCGGAATGACGGAGAGCACGGGACCGACGTACGGGATCAGCTCGAACAGTCCGGCGATCAAGGCGAGAATGAGCGCGTAATGCACGCCGAGCAGGAACAGGCCGATATAGACGCTCACGCCCACGATAAGGCCGAGCAGCAGCTGGCCGCGCAGCCAGGCGCCGACTTTCCTCTGCATCTTGGACAGCAGCGCCGCCAGATACGGCTGGTATTCCTCCGGCGCCAGATGGCGGAAGGAACGTCGGGCCGCCTCGTCTTCCACGACCATGTAAAACGTGAGGACGAGGATGACGAACAGCGTGGCGACCGCGGCGACGGCGCCGCCCACCGTGGTGAACACCGACGCCAGCCCTTGCGTGATGCCGTTCTGCACCGCCTGGATCGCGGAAGCGGCATCGGCCTGCAGGCCGTACTGCGCCGTCACGTCGCGGAAGCGGCCGAGATAATCCGCAAACGGCAGCGCCGGCACATTGGCGGCCAGCTCCTTCAACTCATGGACCACGAGCGGCACAAGCACGACGAGCGCGCCGGAGACGGCTGCGCCAAGCAGGATATACACCAGGATGACGGCCGCGCCGCGCGGCATCCTGCGCCGGGCGAACCATTCGGCAAACGGATCGATGATGGCCGCAAGCAGGAGGGCGACGAAAACGACGGCGACGATGTCGCGGACGAACCACACAAAGGCGGCGGCCAGCCCGATCAGGACGATTTTGATCAGCGTCCCGGTCGTGATGGCGACGGAGCGCGGGCGTTCGGAGGAGACGGACGGCATAGGCGGGAAAGGCGTCAGCGTCGACATGGTACCACAATTCGTCTATCCTTCCTTCACGATATGGGCGACGCGCTTTCCGTGAACAAACGCGCTTCCTACGATTATGAATTCCTCGAGGTGTTCGAGGGCGGCTTGGCGCTGACGGGGCCGGAGGTGAAATCCGCCAAGGCCGGACGCATCCAGCTGGTCGGCGCGTTCCTCCACGTGCGCGGCGGCGAGCTCTGGCTCAAGGGCGCGCAGATCGCCCGCTATGCGCCGGCCGGGCCGCAGCCGACGTACGATCCGGCGCGCGACCGCAAGGTGCTCATCGCCAAAAAGGACATCCGCCGCCTTCTTGGCAAGACGCAGGCGGGCGGATTGACATTGGTGCCCGTCTCGGTCTATGTTGCGCATGGCCTGGTGAAGCTGAAGTTCGTCCTCGCGCGCGGCAAGAAGCAGTATGAAAAGCGCGAGCGCATCAAGGCGCGGCAAGTGGCCCGCGAGATCCGGCGGGAAGAGATGTAGAGGCGGGCCATCCCGAGCTCCGGCCGCAGGCCGGGCGAGAGACCCCTCACGCGAAGACCGCGAGGACGCATGAATGAAACGACGCATAAAGAAGTGCGCAAAAGGTGGCCTTCTGGAGGCGGCGCCACGGGGCTGTAGCGGATTCGATCCTCATTTCGACCGCAACGAGCAAGCCGAGGACGCGCGGGACCTCGCAAATCCCCCGCGCAGAGAACTCAACTGCCAACGTCTTCTCGAAGGTGAAGAGCGCCATCGCTTCGGCGCAGCGCTCCAACCTCGCTTTGGCCCTCGCGTAATCGCGACGGACCCATCCGTCCCCCGACGTCCGATACGGGAATCCGGGTGTCATATTTGATCGGGCTCGATCCCGCGGCCGCCGGCCACGCGGGATGACCTGGCGGCCGGCACGGACGAATGGGTTTGGTCCCGCCTTCACCATTCGAACGTATCCAGGCGGGACTGAGCTTGGAGAAACGTCGCGGAAGGATGAGGAGACGGGAGTTCAATTCTCCCCAGCTCCACCACCCTTTGCCGGAACTTCCCGCGAAGGTCCGTCGAAGGGTGGCGGGAAAAAGGAATGGCCTGTCAACGCGGGTTTTTTTCTTTCCCCCGCCCTTGCCTTCCCGCGCCTTTTTCGGTATCCTCCTGTCAGTTTTCGCGGGCGCTTCCCGTTCCACGCTCCACGTTCACACCTATGCGCATCCACCGCCACCGTTATCAAAAACCGAAACTGAACGTCCCCGTCTTCCGCGCCAACGAGCGCATCGCCTCGCCGGAGGTGCGCGTCATCGACGAGAAGGGCGAGATGCTCGGCGTCATGCCGACCGAGAAGGCCGTGGCGCTGGCGCAGGAACGCGCCATGGATTTGATCGAGGTCAACCCGAAGGCGGAACCGCCGGTATGCAAGCTCGCCGACTTCGGGCAGTTCAAGTACCAAAAGGAAAAGGAAGCCCGCAAGCAGAAGGCGCAATCGGCGGAGGTGGAAATCAAGGGCATTCGCCTGTCGTTGCGCATCGGCGTCGGCGACATGGAAACCCGCCACCAGCAAGCCAAGAAATTCTTCGAGCGGGGCGACAAGGTGAAGGTGGAGCTGCCTCTGCGCGGCCGTGAAAAGGCCTTCCGCGACGGCGCGCGGGAAGTGATTGAGAAGTTCATCGCGCTGCTGAAGGCGGATTATCCGCTGCGCATCGAGCAGCCGGTCGCCTATCAAAACGGCCGCATGACGGCGATCCTGGCCCGGGAATAGATTGACAATCTCCAGGGCTTCCGCTACGCTTCCATCCACTTGTAGCTAACAGCTAGCGTCCCTTCGCCCTAGCTACCGGCTCCTTGCTACGAGCTACTGTCTTGTCCTGACTCCTATGAAACTCAAAACCCACAAGGCGCTGTCCAAGCGCGTGCGCGTCACCAAAAACGGCAAAGTGATCAAGCGCCACAGCGGGCAGAACCATTTCAATGCCCGCAACCCCGGCAAGATCACGCGCAACAAGCGCCGAGATCAGACCTTGTCGGAGGCTTACAAGAAGGCCGTCGAGACGCTGATTCCATAAACACAAGCCGTCAGGAAGAGACGCGAGCTGATGGCTGAAAGCTCTCCCCATATGCCACGCGTGAAACGCGGCACGCAACACACCAAGCGCCGCCGCAACCTGTTGAAGAAGACGAAAGGCATGATGTGGGGCCGCAAGTCCAAGATCAAGCTGGCCCGCACCGCCGCCCTCAAGTCCGGCAAGAACGCCTATGTCGGCCGCAAGCGCAAGAAGCGCGAGATGCGCCGTCTCTGGACCGTCCGCATCAATGCGGGCGTCCGGCCGAGCGGCCTCTCCTACAGCCGCTTCATCGCGGCGCTCAAGGACGCCGGCATTATTCTGGACCGCAAGGTTCTCTCCTTCCTCGCGAAGGACGAGCCCGCCGTGTTCGAAGCGACGCTGCGGGCTGTTGCGGGTCGCAACGTCGTGAGGTGACGCCACGGTCAGTCACGGGAGATGGAGATGGCGTCATCCCGAACCTGCCTGCCGGCAGGCAGGCGCAGCAGCGCGAGGGACCACGTCGTCCTGAGGGCCACAAGGCCGAAGGACCTCAAAAGCGCCACCCGGGGGCGCTTTTGCGTTTGCCGGCGTTCCACGTTTGCCGATGGACAAAACGGGGGGACGTGCTAGGCTCGACCTGCTTCGCCTCATGCGAAGGGAGGACGTTCCATGAAAATCCGCGCGTACCTGGCGTCCTTCGCGGCGCTGACGCTCATCCTCGGATTGATCGGCTGCGTGTGCGGCCCTGCTCTCGTCGCCGGTGGCGCGTTCGACCGGCTGCTGGGCATGGATCCGGCCTGGCGCCGCACGCGCGCCGCGGCGCGGCACTCGCGCTGCGGCGCCTGGCTGTTCGCGCTGTTCCGTTTCCTCATGCGCATCCGCCTCGTCGTGGACGTGCCGGCCATCCCGCCCGAACGGCGCGGCTCGTGCATCGTGGTGTCCAACCACCAGCACACGCTGGACATCCTGCTGCTCTACGAAGTCCTGCGCCGGGCGCATCAGCGCGACCTGCGCTGGGTGATCAAGCGCGAGCTCGCGCGCGCGCCCGTGGTCGGCTACGCCGTCCGAAGCATCGGGTGTGCCGTCGTATCGCGCACGGGCAGCCTCGACGACCTGCGCGAGATCGAGCGCTGCGCGAAAACGGCCGATGCGGACGGTGGAAGCGTGATCATCTTCCCGGAAGGGACGCGCTGGACTCCCAAGCGCGGGGAGGATTCCCCTTTCCGCCATCTGCTGCCGCCCAAACGCCGCGGCTTCCTCGCCCTGCGCAAGGAAATGCCAAGAGCGCCGGTGTTGTCCGTGACCGTTCGTTGGGAGCGTTTCGGCGCGGCCGGCAAGACGATGTATCATCTCGCTTCGCTCTTCGGCCAGACGCTGCGCGTCGCCGTCCGTCTCGTTCCCGCCGAAGAGGCGTCGCTGCCAGGCTGGCTGGAACGGGAATGGACGCGCAAGGACGAGGAGCTGGCCGCCGGAGCGTCTTCCGCCGCGCGTCCCGACGAGCAGACGTCCGCCTTCTGACATAGAAGGCGGTTTTTATCTCCACAGGATGAACGCGGCGGCAAAAGCGACGTAGAGGAGGACCAGGATCAACCCTTCCCGGCGGCGGAGTCCCGAAGGGGCGCTCACGGCTGCAAGCGCGTAAACGCTCATGCCCATCAACCACAGGGCGCTCATCAGGATGACGGGCGATGGCTTGCCCAGGCCGAAAAGAAGCGCCGCCGGGAGCATCCCGAACAGCAGCGTGAGCGTGTTGCTGCTGAAGGTCGTACTGACCACCGCGACGTCCCGTCGCGCGCGGCTGAACAGGGCGGCCTCCAAGGCATTCGGCACGGAAGCGAGCACGCCGATGATCAGCGCACCGGCGATCGCTCCGGACCGGCCGAGCCCGCCCGCCAACGCGATCGCGCTGCGCACCGCGCCGTCGCTGGACGCCACCACGGCCGCCAACGCAAGGGCGGCGGACGCGATCAGGGCGATGATCGAGCCGGGCGGACGCGCCTGACCCGTCTGCCCCAAGGCGCGCTCCAGAGCCTTGGCGAGATAGGCCTTGACCGCCGCCGGCAGCGTAAGGCGTTGAATAGGGGAAGAACCGAGTCCGGACAGCAGGACGTACGGCCCGATCAGCACGAGAAAGACGGCCAAGGCGAGCCAAGGCGGGATCCAGTTGAGGATGAGCATCAAAGCGACCAAGGTGGCGATCACGTTGACGCCGCCGTTGAACAACGACGCTTCACGGCCGACGTGCACGCGGCCCACTGTCAGCGCGCTCACGCCGAGCAGGCCCGCCAGCTTGAACACGTTGGAACCCAGCACGACGCCGAGGCCGACGTCGTGCTGGCGCATGGCGATGGCGATCAGGGCCGCGGAGATTTCCGGCGTGTCGGCCGCCAGGGCGGCCACAATGCCAAGCAGCGATTCGGAAACACGCCAACGGACGCCAAGCGCGCTGATACTCTTCGTAAGCACGATGCTGGCGGCCGTCATGAGGAACGCGGATGCGACGAATGTCAGGAACGCGGACCACATAGTCCCGTTCATGATACATCAAACCGACGTCCTGGGCGGCGGCCCGTGACGGCTCCCGTGACGGCTCCCGTGGCGGCGGACGATCCGATGACGGAACATGAGAAAGACTCTTGATGGAAAAAAATGGGCGTGCTACCATGCCTCCGCAAATCACGGCACGGACCGGTGGTGTAGCCCGGTTAACACGTCTCCCTGTCACGGAGAAGATCGAGGGTTCGAATCCCTTCCGGTCCGCCAGGACAACACCTTATCGTGCAACACGTAGGCCTATGGCTGCGGGGCGACCGATGGGGCCTTGTCCTTTAAACAAAAACGGCTCTAAACGAGCCGTTTTTGTGATGTGCGAAGGCTTTGTTGCACAACCATCCGCGAAGACAAACATGGGTTTGTTTGTGTGAATGGTTAGGCGACGACAGGGACGCTCACGGGCATTCCGAGGCGGAACATGACATTGAGA